>JAUWYR010000061.1 GCA_030615745.1 Candidatus Zixiibacteriota bacterium
CTCCTTAGAGGAAGCGATCTGTGAGTTTGAGAAATCTGAGCTGGCTAAAGAGACTTTAGGTGAACATATCTTCAACTCTTTAGTGGCTAATAAAAAAGTTGAGTGGGATTTATACAGAACCCATGTGAGCAAATATGAGTTAGATAAATATTTGCCAATTTTATGAAAAAAACTTTTAGCACAAACCTTGAAAAAAAATCACTCCTGAAGAGAAAATTTAAGATTTATGAAGCTGAATCAACTCAAAGCCACAGAACTTAAAGAACTTCTGAAAAAGAAAGAGGTTTCAAGTCTGGAGATAGTCTCATCAGTTTTCAAAGAGATAAAGTGTAAGGATAAGGATATGAATTCTTTTATAACTTTAATTGAAGAGGATGCTAAAAAATCTGCTGAAAAGATAGATCAAAAAATAGCCAGGGGTGAAAAATTGGGTTCTTTAGCCGGGATTCCTGTGGCTATTAAAGATAACATCTGCGTGAAGGGAAATTTTTGCACCTGTGGGTCAAAGATTTTAGAAATTTTTGTTTCACCCTATGATGCCACTGTAGTCGAGTGGTTGAAAAAAGAAGATGCGGTGATAATTGGAAAGACAAATATGGATGAGTTTGCCATGGGCTCTTCAAATGAGAACTCTTATTTTGGTCCGGCGAAAAATCCTTATGACTTAAAAAGAATTCCTGGGGGTTCAAGCGGAGGTTCTTCTGCTTGTGTTGCCTCTGATATGACCATCTTAGCCTTGGGCTCAGATACTGGAGGCTCGGTCAGACAGCCAGCATCATTATGCGGTGTGGTTGGTTTAAAGCCGACCTATGGGCTTGTATCCAGATATGGTTTAGTCGCGTTTGCTTCCTCTTTGGACCAGATTGGTTGCCTGACAAAAGATGTCAAAGATTGTGCTATGCTTTTGTCTGTTATTGCTGGCTATGATAGGAGAGATTCCACTTCAATAAATTTTGAAAAAAAAGATTACACCAAATTTTTAGAAGATGGTTTAAAAGATATAAATATAGGAATTCCTGAGGAATATTTTGAAAAAGGTTTAGATAAAGAAGTGAGGGAGGCTGTCTTAAATGGAGTAAAGATGTTGGAAAAACAAGGTCTTAAAACTTTTGAAGTTTCGATGCCTCATACTGATAGGGCTATAGCGACCTACTATGTTTTGTGCACAGCTGAGGTATCTTCAAATTTAGCCCGATATGATGGAGCAAAATATGGTTTTAGGCCAGAAGGTGAGTCTGATCTGGCTTCTATGTATGAAAGGACAAGGTCAGAGGGTTTTGGAGATGAGGTTAAAAGACGTATTATCTTAGGGACCTATGTTTTATCAGCAGGATATTATGAGGCGTATTATGCAAAGGCTCAAAAGGTGAGGACTTTTATAAAAGAGGATTTTGACCAAGCATTTAAAAAAGTTGATCTTTTGATAACGCCTACTTCCTCTACCACTGCTTTTAAATTGAAAGAAAAGATCGATGACCCCTTGACCATGTATTTATCAGATATCTATACAACTTCAGCAAACCTGGCCGGAATTCCCGCAATCTCTGTACCCTGCGGCAAAGACTCAAAGGGTTTGCCTATTGGATTGCAGATAATGGGACCCCCTTTATCAGAGGAGTTGATATTGAGGATAGGGTATTTTTTGGAAAGGAGTTTGTCAAGTAGGTCAAGCATTCCGAAGGGTGCTTGACAAAATGGTGTCGAGCAGGTTTCGCCATGCTCGACCTACAAAACTACACACGTAGCAGAGGGTTTATCCCTCTGTCCGAGCCATAAAGGCTCGGCTACGCGATAAAAAACGTGCCAGTCGGGTCCCCCGACCCGACTGGACAAAGATTCCTGCCAGGTCGGGGACCTGGCAGGCACAGAAAGTGATGATGTTTAAAAATGAGAAAAATTTATGGAATACGAAGCGATCATAGGTCTGGAAGTCCATGCTCAGCTTTTAACTGAGTCGAAGATCTTCTGTGGCTGTTCGACTAAATATGGAAGTCCACCTAATTCACAGACTTGCCCGGTCTGTCTGGGGATGCCTGGGGTTTTACCGGTTTTGAATAAAAAAGCAGTTGAATATACTATCAAGATGGTTTTGGCAGTTGAAGGAAGGGTAAAAGAAAAAAGTGTCTTTGCCCGAAAAAACTATTTTTACCCTGATCTGCCCAAAGGCTATCAGATCTCCCAGTATGACCAGCCCTTAGCTTGTGGAGGATTTATCGAAATCGATTTGCCGGATGGGAGAAAGAAAAAAATAAAAATCACAAGGATACATCTTGAGGAGGATGCTGGAAAATCGATGCATATTGAGAATGAAGATACTAAAACTTTGATGGATATGAATCGCTGTGGAATCCCTTTAATAGAGATTGTGAGCCAGCCAGATCTATCCTCGCCTGAGGAAGCTTATCTTTATCTGGGGAAGTTGAAGCAGATTCTTATGTATCTAAGAATCTGTGCGGGGAATATGGAGGAGGGGAACTTGCGCTGTGATGCAAATGTCTCTGTCAGACCTAAAGGTGAAAAGGGTTTTGGCACAAGCACAGAGGTTAAAAATATGAACTCCTTTAAGGGTGTGGAAAAAGCTTTGGAATATGAGATTCAAAAACAGATAAGGATATTAGAATCCGGTGGTAAGATAGAGCATGAAACTCTGCTCTGGGATGAGAAAAAGGAAAAGGTTTTTTCTATGCGAGCCAAAGAGGAATCGCACGACTATAGATATTTCCCGGAGCCGGATTTAGTTAGATTAGTTATAAATCAAGGTTGGATAGAAAAGATAAGAAAAACTATGCCTGAGCTTCCAGACCAAAGGGAAAATAGATTTATAAAAGAGTATAATTTACCAGAATATGATGCTGGAGTTTTAACATCCTCCAAAGATCTGGCAGACTGGTATGAGGAGGGTTTGAAATATTATCCTAACCCGAAAATTCTCTCCAACTGGGTTATGGGCGAGGTCTTAAGAGAATTGAAAGAAAGGAGAGTCGAGATCAGAGATTTGAGGATGAAACCAAAAGATTTAGCTGAGTTATTAAAGCTTATAGATGATAAAACTATTAGCGGAAAGATTGCTAAGGATGTTTTCAAGGAGATGGCTGAGACCGGTCTCTTGATGCATACGCAAAAAAAAGCAGAGGAGATTGTTAAGAAGAAGGGTTTAGTTCAAGTGACTGATAAAGCTCAGATAGAAATCGTGGTGGGAAAAGTATTATCGGAGAATCAAGGAAGTGTTAAAGAATATTTAGCTGGTAAAAAGAAGCTTTTTGGATTTTTTGTTGGTGAGGTGATGAAAAAGGCCAAAGGAAAAGCAAATCCAAAAATGGTAAATGAGATTTTGAAGGAGAAGCTTAAAATCGGAGATGCGTAAGCACCAAGAGTTCAAGAGAGATGAAAAAGATTAAATTAGCAGTCTTAGCTTCTGGGGGGGGGACAAATCTTCAGGCGATAATAGATAAAATCGAGTCTGGAAAGCTTTCTGCTGAAATCAGAGTTGTAATAAGCAACAATTCAAAAGCCTTCGCCCTGGAGCGTGCAAGAAAGCATAATATAAAAGACGTGCATCTGAGCCATAAGATGTTTGAGACCAAAGATAAGTTCGACGAAAAATTATTGGAAATTTTAAAAGAGAATAAGATCGACCTTGTTGTCTTAGCTGGATACATGAAAATCCTTTCGCCAAAAGTTATAAGAGCTTATAAAAATAGAATGATAAACATTCATCCAGCACTCCTTCCCCATTTTGGAGGTACGGGGATGTATGGTATCCACGTGCATGAGGCGGTAATCAAATCCGGTGTTAAAGTCACAGGAGTTACTGTTCATCTGGTGGATGAGATCTATGACCATGGAGCAATTATTATACAGAAATGTGTTCCGGTTGAAGATTCCGATACTCCTGAAAGTTTAGCCGAGAGGGTTTTAAAAGTGGAACATCAGCTTTACTCTGAGGCAATTGGTCTTTTTGCTGAGGAGAAAATAGAGGTTAAAGGGAATAGAGTTTATATCAAAAAGTGAGGTGAAAAATATGCCCCTTCTTAAAACCGACCTTGGGGGGTTCAAACGCTATACCAGGGGGAAGGTTAGAGACATCTATGATTTGGGGGATAGGCTTTTAATTATTGCCACAGATAGAATCTCAGCTTTTGATGTTATTCTTCCAACCGGAATTCCCAACAAAGGGGAAATCCTGACAGCTATGTCTTTGTTCTGGTTCGATTTTACCAAAGATATAATCCCTAACCATTTAATTACTGCAAAGGTAGATGAATATCCAGAAGACCTTCAGAAGTATCGGGAAATCTTAGAGGGAAGGTCGATGCTGGTAAAAAAAGCTAAAAGGATAGACATCGAATGCGTTGTCAGAGGGTATATGGCAGGCTCTTTTTGGAAAGAATACACCGAAAAACTGCAAAGCGAAGTCGGAATCGATCAAGAGACAGGTGAGACCAACGTGGTTTTACACGGAATCTATTTTCCACCTCGTCTCAAGGAATCTCAAAAACTTGCCAAGCCGATTTTCACTCCTGCTACCAAAGCTGACAAAGTGCATGATCAAAATATTTCCTTTGACCAGATGATAAGACTTGTAGGAAAGAAATTAGCTGTTTTTTTAAGAGATAAAAGCCTAAAATTATATCAGAAATCTGCCTCTTATGCGGAGACCAAAGGAATAATTATAGCTGATACCAAGTTTGAGTTTGGGCTTTTAGATGACCAGGTAATTTTAATCGATGAGGTCCTTTCCTCTGACTCCTCCAGATTCTGGCCTAAGGAAGGATACTTGCTTGGTAGACCTCAGGAAAGTTTTGACAAACAATATGTTAGGGATTATCTGGAAAGAATCGGATGGAATAAAAAGCCACCTGCTCCAGAACTTTCATCTGAGGTGGTTTTAAAAACTATGGAGAAATATGAAGAGGCTTATAAAAGATTAGTTGAAACTTAAATAGGGAGATTTCATGGGAAAAGATGATATGCGAATGCCGAAGGTCAAGAGACATCAAGAGATGGGTTTGCTTAAGATAAGAAGAGCTCTTATATCGGTCTGGGACAAAAAAAATCTGGAGATTTTAGCTAAGGGGTTAGCTAAATTTGGTGTTGAGATCATCTCCACTGGAGGAACCTTAAATGAGCTGAAGAACAAAGGATTCAAATCTGTTTCTATCTCAGCTTTTACCGGCTTCCCGGAGATATTAGATGGAAGGGTGAAAACTTTACATCCCAAGGTGTTCGGCTCGATCTTAGCCCGAAGAGACCACGAGGATGACAAAAAGGACGTGGTTAGCCAGGATCTGAAACCGATCGACATGGTGGTGGTCAATCTCTATCCATTTGAAAAAGTCTTAAAAAAGGGTGCTGATGAAAAAGAAATAATCGAGAATATCGATATCGGAGGAGTTTCACTTTTAAGAGGGGCTGCAAAAAATTATAAGTGGGTTGCAACTCTTTCAGACCCTGATAGATATAAAAAGGTATTAGATGAACTGGAAAGAAATGAAGGTGCTTTGTCTTTGGACACACGGCAAAATTTAGCCTCAGAAGCTTTTTTGCACACCGCACAATATGATGCACTTATAGCCAACTATTTTGACCAAAAGACCAAAAAAGAAAAATCCCCACAAAATCTTTGGTTATCTTACACAAGGATTCAATCTTTAAGATATGGTGAGAATCCCCATCAAAAAGCACACCTTTATAAAGATATGCGTATGCATAAAGATATAAATTTCGAGGAGGCAAGTGTTACAGGTTCACAAATTCTTTCAGGAAAAGAGTTATCTTATAACAACTTAAACGACTTAGATTCAGTCCTTTCTATTTTAGAGGATTTCAAATCCCCTTTTGCAGTTATCGTCAAACATACAAACCCTTGCGGAGCTGCCTGCGGAGATAGTTTAGCAAAAGCTTACGAAGATGCTCTGGCTTGCGACCCAATGTCTGCTTTTGGTGGTATAATAGGGTTGAATCGAGTGGTGGATACAGAAACTGCAAAAAAGATACACGACACTTTTTTTGTCGAATGCTGTATTGCTCCAGGATATGAAGAGGATGCTTTGGAGCTTTTAAAGAAAAAGAAGAACCGCAGATTTTTAGCCTGTCCAGATTTGTTGAAGAATAAAAAAAGGGGTATAAATGTTTTTAAGATAATAAAAGGAGGTCTTTTAGTTCAAACCCCTGATGAATACGAGGTTTTTGAGGATGATCTGAAGATTGTGACAAAGGAAAAACCTACAAAAGACCAGATAAAATCTTTGCTTTTTGGGTATAAAATAGTCAAACACGTAAAATCTAATGCGATAGTTTTAGCTCAGGATGAGAAAACAGTGGGGATCGGAGCAGGTCAGACAAGCAGGGTAGACTCAGTTATAATCGCTTGCAGGAAAGCAAATGATAGGGCAAAGGGGTCTGTTTTAGCTTCTGATGCTTTTTTTCCAAAAAGGGATGGAATAGACCAGGCAGCTAAATCCGGGGTTGTTGCAATCATTCAACCTGGTGGTTCAAAAGGGGATGAAGAGATTATAGGTGCTTGTGATGAGCACAAAATTGCGATGGTTTTCACCGGAATAAGGCATTTTAAACATTAAGTTCTTGATAAAATTTATTTTTATGATATATTATAAATATGAGTTTTCACAAAAATGTGGTTTTCAGGTAAAAAGCTTTTGGAGTGTCCCGTCTTGGCGGGACTTCAATCTACTCAAAGCCCAAAAATATAGTAGGTAAACCTGAAGGTTTACACTCCAAGTAGGTAAATTATATATGTTAAAGGGCAAAAAGGTAATCTTGGGAATCTGCGGTGGAATTTCAGCTTATAAATCAGCTTTAGTTTGCAGGGGATTGAAAAAGTTAGGGGCAGAAGTTATCGTTGTTATGACAAAGGCTGGAACTAAGTTCATCACTCCACTAACTATGGAGACTTTATCTGAAAATGAGGTGGTAACAGAGCTTTTCCCTGAAAAAAAGATGGTTGGGACTCATCATATCACCTTAGCTGATTGGTCTGACCTTGTTCTTATAGCACCTGCAACTGCAAATATCATAGGTAAAATCAAATCTGGCATTGCAGATGACATTCTAACCACTGTTGTTATCTCGACTAAATCAAAAGTCCTTTTTGCACCTGCGATGAATGTTAAGATGTGGGATAATCCTGTTGTCCAAGAGAACATCTCTTTTTTGAAAAAATTAGGTTATAAATTTATTGAACCAGGGATTGGCGATTTAGCCTGCGGTGATTTTGGGAAAGGTAGGATGGCTGAACCTGAGGATATCATAAAAAATGTGATTGAGCTCCTCTCAGAAAAAAAAGACCTTGAGGGAAAAACCATCTTGGTTACCGCTGGAAGAACTGAGGAGCCTTTAGACCCGATAAGATATATCTCCAATCGTTCCTCCGGCAAGATGGGATATGCTATTTCTGAGAAAGCAAAAAAAAGGGGAGCAAAAGTGATTTTGATATCCGGTCCCTCAAATTTAGATATCCCTTTTGGCGTTGATTTTATCCCGATCAAAACTGCAAAGCAGATGAGAGCTGAGGTCAAGAAAAACTTTAAAAAAGCAGACTGTGTTATAATGACAGCTGCGGTCTCAGATTTTGTTCCTGAAGAAATTTTTGATAAAAAGATAAAAAGGGCTGAAACCCTGACATTAAAATTAAAATCTACTCCAGATATCCTTGAGGAGATTGGAAAAAGAAAGGGTAAAAAGATTTTGGTCGGATTTTCCCTGGAGACTGAAGATGAGGTTAAAAATGCTAAAACCAAGCTGAAAGAGAAGAATTTAGACCTGATAGTTGTGAACAATCCTAAAACACCTGGTGCAGGATTTGAACTCGATACTAATGTTGTCACAATAATTGATAAAAAGGGAAAGGTTCAAAAGCTTCCACT
>JAUWYR010000067.1 GCA_030615745.1 Candidatus Zixiibacteriota bacterium
GATCAAGAGATAAGTTGGACCCCCTCGGTATGGAAAAGATACAAAAGGAGGCAGAAGACATTGAACCGAGTTATTCTTGAGGGCTTTTTGTTAGGGCATTCTACCCGTAGGACTACCCGTATATTCAAGCGAGTATTTAAGGGTTTGATCTCTGCGCAAAAGGCTTTTAACCTGGTTAATCCATTCAATCGTTTTGCTACCCTCCCTGGCCGGGCAGGCAAGGATGCGGGAGAGATATATGAGGCAGATACTTTAACCGAGCTACAAGCTGGGTTAAAAGTTTTTTGTCTTAAATGGAGAGCTAAAGAACCAAAAGCAGTTAAAAACTTCCTCTCCGGTTTTGAACTAACTTTAACCTACCCCGCATTTTGCGGGGAACCCTGGAGGATGCTGATAAAGACCACCAACCCAAAAGAAGCGCTATTTAGAAGAGTTGCAAAGAAGAATAATACCAATGAGGAGATTTGCTAACCAGAAATCAGCAGAAAGGATCCTATATGGACTGATTTTCTACGTTCTCAATGCCTGCCCGGCCAGGGAACACCAACAGGATAGACCTAAACAAAAAAAATTTACACAAAATCCTTGACATAATCCTTAAAATAAAAACAATCCTAAGTCTTGACATAAAGGAATTTTTAGTTATATTAAGTAAAGGTATAGCGGAATTCGCTATACTTGAAAAAGAATTAATTTCAAAACCCTTTTAAAAATAGGGTTAAATTTTATTGAGTAAAATCCATCATATAATTGAAATTAGAATAGAAAGAGGTGATTGAGAGAACAAAACATTTTGATAACTTTTTAGAAAGTCTTAACCTGATAACTTTTGGAGTGGAAAAATGAAAAAAAATGTCCTGATTATCGGTGTAATGATTTTTACTCTTATCATAGCATCTATGTCCTTTTCAGCGGAGTGGACTATTATGGTTTACTGTGACGCTGATAACAACCTTGACCTGGCAGGAGTAGAAGATTTAAACGAACTTGAGTATAGTGGCTCCACTGATTCGGTGAATATGATTTTTCTTTTGGACCGGTACGGCTGGAATGATACAAAACTTTATTATGTTCTCCATGACCCTGCGGGCAATCCGGGGGGAACGGATATGAATATTATATCACAGGATATAAGCTCAGATGCTCCCTGGCTTGCGAGTGAGGAAGATATGGGTAATCCTCAAACTTTACAGGATTTTGTGGTATGGACCATTCAAAACTATCCTGCTAATCATTACCTTCTATCTATCTGGGATCATGGTAGTGGAATCTTTAAAGAGGTGGGAATGGGGATAACCAAAGGAGAATGCTGGGATGACCACGGTGGTGTTTATGGCGAATACATTGATCTGGCAGAGCTCCGAGATGTGTTAGCTGCCGCATATATTGCCAACGGCAATCAAAAGATAGATATTGTAGGTCATGATGTCTGTCTTTTGGGTCAGATTGAGACTTTTTACCAGATGAAAGATTATGTGAAAATTGGCATTGCCGCCGAGGAGTCAGAACCTTTTGACGGCTGGGAATATGGTCCACCCTTCTACGACCTGAAAAACAATCCTCTTATGTCGCCAGCTCGGTTGGCTCAAAAAATTGTGGAGTATTATTGCCTGCGCTATGGAACTTATAGCTATATAATTCAGGCCGCTATAGACCTTTCAACCCTTGAGAGCGATCTGATACCCCAATTAAACACCTTCTCTGAGCTACTTACATACTATATGTACAATTATCAGTCCGATATAGCCAGTGCTCGATCCAGTGCCGAGTATTACAACTGGGACTGCGGAAGAAATCCGGACCTATATCACTTTGCCCAGCTAATCCATGCAGATAGCGATTTGCCTGATACACTCCGATCTTCTGCACAGGATTTAATGTCTTGCTATCCCAGAGTGGTGATAAGCGAATGCCATGGGGATTGGAGTCCAAACGCCCATGGGATGAGCATCTGGTTTCCGGATGATTTCTTAACCAATTACTGCAAAAACGATTATCTGACTCTAATAGAATTTGCGCAAGAGGGCTGGGATGAATTTTTAGCTGAGTTTGACGAACCACAACAAGCCTATGACGGACCAGTATGGTATGTATCCACAACAGGGGACGACACAACAGGCGATGGAAGCCCGATTAGGCCATTCAGGACAATTCAAAAAGGGATAAATACCGCAAGCAACAGTGATACAGTGCTGGTGACTTTAGGGCATTATTACGAGAGGATAAACTTCGAAGGAAAAGCTATCTTAGTTGCCAGCAATTTTATCTTTGATAAGAGCTCTACTACTATTGATTCCACGATCATAGATGCGGACACTCTGGTTTTAGGTGTAAGTGATACCGGTAGTGTAGTTACCTTCGTTTCTGGAGAGGATTCGACTTCTGTCATTCAAGGTTTTATCATCCAAAATGGTATAGGGACGATAAGTGATACTTCGCGACTTGGCGGTGGAATCTTTTGCTACTCGTCCTCGCCAATTATTAGAGACAATATCATAATTGTAAACTCCGCATCCTTCGGTGGTGGAATTTGCTGTAACTCTTCTTCCTCACCCCTAATCAGCAAAAATACCATAATCAGTAACTCCGCATCCTCCTCTGGCGGCGCGATCTCTTGTCATGAATCTTCACCTACGGTAAATAATAATATTATTACCATAAATTCTACCCAGAGCGGCGGCGGGATCTTCTGTGACAGAGACTGTATGTCTTTAATCAACAACAATATAATAACTAAAAACTCTGCTTCCTCTATTGGTGGTGGAATCTTCTGCGACTGGAATGCCTCCCCAACAGTCACTAACAACATCATCTCAAATAGCTTAGATGGCGAGGGAATATATTCCGGAGATGAAGCCTGGCCTGCTATCTCCTACAACGACGTCTGGAACAACGCTGATGGGAATTTTTATGGTGGTCAACCAAGCGTTGGGGATACTACCTGGGGAACTAATTTCAATCAAACTCCCTGCGACAGCTTTTATAATATCATCCGTGACCCGATGTTCGCTGATACCATAAATTACGCTCTTCTTTGTAGCTCAGCCGCAATCGATGCAGGTGACCCATCCTATGAATTTCCAGATAGTGGGGGAAGAAGGATCGACATGGGGATCTTTGAGTATATTTATACTATGGGAGATGTAAAAAAAGATGATAAAATCAATCTGGGTGATGTGATCTATTTAGCTAACTATCTTTTGAAATCAGGCACACCCCCCTGTCCTTTTGGTTCAGGAGATGTTAACTGCGATGGTAAAGTTGAGTTAGTTGATGTTATCTATTTAGCTAATTATCTCTTAAAAGGAGGACCCAAGCCAGGCTGTTCTTAAGAAAAAAACGCAACCTTAAGTGAATTATCAACTTACAATTGGCAAGGCAACCTTTAAAGCTAATTCGGAGCAAAAAGATACCCCGGCTTTAAATCAAAAGCTGGGGTATTTTTATAAAAAGCCCGATGAATTGAGCAACTTTTAAATTGATTTTTCTGCCAATCTTTTGCCCAAAAGAAAGGCTTTTTTCAAAACCTCTTTATCCTCTTTTACCTTTCCAATTTCAAAACTATCATGAGAATATAAAATCTTTTCGTAAAATTCTATACCCACCCATTTGAAAAGCCCTTTTAACAAAGATAAAGCACAATCGAATCTCTGGCGTTTGCCAGCAACTAATATAATTATCCCTTTTCTTTTTCTATTGAATTTGTAAATGCGACTCTTATCGAAATAATATTCCCCATCCTTTTCGAAGAATCCTTCGGATTTTCTTCTCAAAGGACGTATACAATTGCACCTGTCAACAAAAAGCTTCATCTGAGCAGATACTGAATCGAAATATACCGGTGAGCCGAAAACAAAAAGGTCATAGGTCAAAACCTTTGGATATATCTTTTCCATATCGTCCTGATAAGAACAGATCACAGTGTCTGGGACCAATTCGCACGATTTGCAAGGAGTTATCTTCAAATCATCCAGATAAATAATCTCACCTTGACCCTTGACCCTTGACCCTTGAGCCTTGCATCTTGAATCTTGAATCTCAGATTTCGCCCCTTCGATAACTTTTCTGATCAACAAATCCACATTCCCCCCCTTCACCGGGCTTCCATTTATCCCTAAGATTTTCATATTTCAGCACGCTCAGTGATTCAAAGCACTTTGAACAAATCGTAATTCAAAAGAAGTTCTTTGTTTAGCCTATAAGGCGTCTTTGTTGTCCTTAGTCTCTCCGCATCATATCCTAAATCCTTCAGATGACTGGCGAACTCAGGAAAACCATGTAGGGTGTAAATCTTTTGAGGTGATGCCACCTTTACATATTCTATAAGCTCTGAAAAATCCGCATGGTCTGATAGAGGAATAACCTCATCTGTCCCGTAAGATTCTTTTGCTCCCGGGTCAAGTGCCCATCCGGTCAACATCGCTATCTTTTTCTTTGGGATATTCTCTATTAGCTTGGAGTTTTTTAGCCAGGGAGGTGCTAAAAGAACTTTTCCCTTCAATTCCTTAGAATAATATCTGTAGCAATTTTTGAACTTAACTCCAAATTGTTGGTAAACTGAAGTCAATTTCAAGATAGAGCTATGAACAGATAGTTTGAATCCGAAATTCCCTAAAATCTTCATCGCCTCCTGAGCTTTTCCCAAAGAATAAGCTAAAATCACAGGTGTCTGGCCTTTTGATAAAGTCTTTTTAACGAAACTTGTAAGTTTTTTAACGACCTCTTTTCTGGGCGGAAAAACATAATTTGGCAATCCAAAGGTTGACTCCATAATCAGAATATCGCATTTTTTAACCTCGATCTTTTCAGCAGTCAAACATCTCCTTAATTTAAAATCTCCGGTGTAGACCAATCTCACCCCACCCTTTTCAACTAAAATCTGGGACGCTCCGAGGATATGACCTGAAGGAAAAAGCTCGACTTTTGCCCCTCTGATTTTAGCCGGCTTATTGAACTTTAAAATCTTTGTTTCAGTCTCTCCTAACCTGTGATGATAAAATTTAGCGGTCTGAGGAGAAGCTAAAATCCTTTTATGTTTTGCCGCATGGTCTATATGAGCATGGGATATAAAGCAGAAATCCTTCCCAACCTCTGCATCCAGCCAAAGGTCAGTCCCCTTGATATGAATACCACCATCATATTCTATTTCCACATCCAACCTCCCAATTCAAAAAATATAATTGTTGCTTCGGGGTGCCTTCACCCCGAAGCTATTTCAGACAAGAAAGATTCATCCCTATATTTTTTCTTACAATTTATATCCTATCTTTCTTAAAAATTCCTTTCTCTTTTCTACATCCTTCTCCGTCTCTATCCCTTTAGAGGAAAAGCCATCGATAACTCCTAATACTCCTCTGCCCTGCTTTGTCTCACAGGTTATAACCTCAACTGGATTAGCAGTTGCACAGAATACAGAACAGACCTCAGGACAATCCTTAATCGCCTTTAAAACATTTATAGGAAAAGCATCCTTTATATATATTATAAAAAAATGTCCTGCCCCTATCTGGTATGCAGACTTTTCTGCTAATTTTTTTAAATCATCGGAGTTCCCTTCAGATCTGACCAAACAGGGACCAGATGCTTCGCAAAATGCTAAGCCAAATTTGATCTGAGGAACAGAGCCAACCAAGGCTTCATATAAATCCTCAGTTGTCTTTATAAAATGGGTCTGCCCTAAGATAACATTGGTCTCCTCTGGAACTTCGACTTTATATGTCTTGGTCTCCATAAAACCTCCTTTTGTAGATCGAGTATGTTCGAGCTTTAGCGAGGACTACTCGATAAATCCCAGATTTGTCAATTAGGTCTTGCGACCATAATTGACCTACAATTTTCTTTCCCTCTTTCAAATTATAGTATTTTTAATTTAAAATTTCAAAAAGAAAAAAGCAAATAAAAAATATCTTTTAAAAGACCAAAAGGGTCTTTTTTACAAAAATCAAATAAAAAAGCCTCCCCCATTAATGGGGGAGGCTTTTTTAGACCTAAAAAATCTTAGAAGGTAATAGAAAAAGATATCCGGTGATTCTCTCCCATGAATTCCTCAGCCTCAGTTATATAGGCATAGTCCAGATCGAATTTGTATATCTTGAGTCCGCAACCTATGGCAAAAGCTCCATCATTTACTCCACCCCTCAAGGAGGCGAAGTAGTCGATTGAAAACTCATAGGTATATTCGCCGCCAAAATGGAATTTCAGATCCTGTCTGTGCTCAATCTTTTCAATATCCGCGGTG
>JAUWYR010000033.1 GCA_030615745.1 Candidatus Zixiibacteriota bacterium
TATTTTTTTTCCTGTGGATCAATTCGCCATATAAGTTTTTTATCGAGGCGGGTAATCGTGATTTCCTCTTCTACTTTTCCCTTCATCATCATCTCCATCATACCGCCGGTAAATTTGGTTTTCGATTCCTCCCTTTTTTTGTCTTCTTTAATCTTGGTTACAGTCTCTGTTTCCATCTCCCCGATTCCCATCATTCCGGACGTAACCGTTTTAGATTTGTAAACCACATCCGCTTTCAAGAAGGAAAAAAAGACTAAAACAAAAACTGAAAATAAAACTAAAGTTTTGCGGAGACACATAACTTACCTCCTTTTTAAAGTTTTGATTAAAATAGTTAGCTGAAGTTAAAAAGTCAAATCTTTTTGAAAAATTTTAGCGAGTTGAATAAAGGTTTTTATTTTACAAAGTTTTTATAAGTTTTCGCCTTAAAACTCAAAAAGCCCCCCGCCTTTGGCGGGGGCTTTTATTTAAAAATCCTTAAGCTTTTGCTTTAAGGAGTGCAGGGTGCAGGTCCACCTTTAATCAAATAATTTGCCAGATAAATCACGTCCGCTAAATTGATTTTCCCGTCGCAGTTGACATCTCCTAAAAACAAAGGATTAGGGGAAGGTCCTCCTTTTAATAAATAATTAGCTAAAAAGATTACATCAGAAACATCCACTAAGTTATCCGAATTAACATCACCAGCAATCAAAATAGGACCGATTTTTACATCGTCGATATATACGCCCTCTTCAACAGGTTCATTATCGGATACAAACCTGAACCTTATCCGAACGGAAGTTCCTGAAGGATAGGATGAGAGATCATAAGCCTCGATATGCCACACGTCACCCATCAAAGCTGAATCCAAAGCACCTCCTGAACCAATGAAGTCCAAAACCTCCCACCCAGAGCCACAATCTATCTCAACATAAAATCCGTTCACTCCGTATGTGGCAACGTCAAACCATCTCCAGAAAGATAGATAGGAATTAGGAGCTAATACAAAATAAGGAGAAACTAAAGAGCAATCCATATTATTCTGATACTGCCAGGTCCCCTCCTCACCACAATACCAGCTATGGGAGGAAGAGTATGGCCTGTGAGTGGATATGTGCCAGAGGTCATTTGTTCCACTGTGAGTCCAGCCACCAACACCATCTTCAAAATCATCCTCAAAATAGGGTATCCCCAGACTGAGAATGAAACTATCGGTAAAAGCATATTCCTCCTCAGCTTGAATATTTAAATTCAACGTTGCTAACTGATGGAGAAACTTATCTGAAAAGCCATCTGGATTAACCGGTTTTGTGGTTGGCTTCGCAGAAAAAGATAGAGTTGGAGTCCACTCCACTCTATAAACTTGTGTTGAAAGTAAACCTCCTGAGATATTACCAAAATTAGCAATTGTATCGATCAAATTTAAGGATGGGTCAGAGGTTGAAATTGAAGCAACCACGTTTTTAGCCTCACCCAGTCCTTTGTTTTTCAAAGTGAGCATTAAATTAAAAATCTCATCTGGGTCAGGAACTCCGTTGTTGTTACCTTCCCTGTCATCCACAGTGTAGGTTTCAAATGCTAATATCGGGGTCGCAACTTCAATAGCGATATTATTTGACCAGAAGTTCCCATAGTCTGCTTCTACATCAAGGGCGAAATAGACTACCTCTCCATTAGAAAAGTTATCTGATAAGGAGAAGCTGTATTGACTTAAGCTCAGAGCCTCTCCTTGTGGTTCGATGGTTCCGAAACTCTGGAAAGTATCGATTAAAGTTACTAAGCTGTTCTCTGTTCTCAGATGTGCTGTGACATTGTAGGCGGTGTTAAGTCCGAAGTTTTTCAAAGTGAAAATTAGACTCAAGGTCTCACCAGGATTGGGTTTTCCATCGGAGTTCCCCTCAGAATCATCTATGGATAAGTTTTGGTAAGCGATATAGGGTCCTTCAGATATAACCTGTGCACCTCCCTCATAGGGTAGAAAATTATGTGCGGTTACAGTGACAAATAGGGTTCCAGGAGAGGTCGGCTCAACCAAGAAGTTTATCTGTCCTTTTGAATCAGTTCTTCCCCTTTGATATACCTCCTCATTTTTCATCACACAGACTAATGCGCCATCTAAAGGATTTGAATTCTCAGTCACCGTGATGGCAAAAACCGATTGTCCAGCCGGGATGGTGTCAGGATGAAAAACCTCAAGATTATGTGGGGTATCAGTCCAAACAGGCATCTCCGGATCACCAAAAAGAGTGATCTCATATTCGCACCAGCGGTATACATTTTCCTGCCCAGCTCTGGACACATAAGTTGCCTTAGCTGAAGCTAAGGTGGCTCCAAGATTGTATATGTCATCCTCAAATAAAGCCTTAAAAAACTGTTGGTCAAAACGATCCGAATAACCATATTCAGGATTTCCTGGAGAACCCCAGCCATATCTTGAGTTGCCTATAAAAGCAATACCCCCTCCATTAGGATTGTTGACAAAATGTTCCCCGAAGCAATCATAATCATAAGCACCAGGCCAACAACCTATGGAGAAAAGTATTCCATTTCTTGGACTATTAGATAAAGCATCCATATCCCAATTAGTTATATAATCCCATCCAACGCTTAAAACCTCTATCCAGGCATGTCCGTTGTGATTCATCAGGTTTTGTCCCTGGTTCATAGCAGCTAAAACCGCCTCGGCACTCTCATTCCCTAAGGATTGATAAAGCTTGGTAATAGGGTCAAAGCGAGGAGGGACAAAGTAATTATCTATGTAATCTTTTGCGACTCCCCCGTCGGTATAAGGGTTTCCCCACATGACCTCAGCGAAAAAAAGTGCATTGAGCTGATAATCCAGAGGAGGATTTTTTTCATAGGAAAGAATTTTGTTAACCACATCTTCTGCCTGGGCATCGGAGCGGGCTGATATCCTCCCCACAAATACATCCGGGTACATATCCACACTATCAGCAACTTCACCATATACCAGATTCTCATTCAAATCCCAGCTCCCATCAAGATCAGAATAATACAGATCGCATGGTATGTCATCTTCACCCGGTATTCCTCCTCCTGAAGTCATAGCGTAAGCGGCTCGAGCTCGAAGGGTATTTACATCACCACCTAAAAGCACCCATTTTGTCCCCCAGTTCACTTGAGCATCAATTATGAAATTTCTTATTTTCTCCTGTTGATTATTCCCCTCATAGTTAAAGCTAATATAACTACCTGAAACTATCTTAGCGGGAACACCTTTTTTTGTCTTCCAATCAACTAAGGGTTGAAAACCTGACTCGTAACTTGTGATGACCACATATTCATAATCACCAGGAGGGACAACATTTGGTGCTTTATATTCTAAGATTGAAGCTTCTATTTTTTCCGGATTCAAAACCTTTTTTTGGATCATTCTTTTCAGAGGTTGGTTGTCAAAAATCACTTTTGTTTTTTGAAGCGAGCTTTTCTCAGAAGGGATCTCGTAGAAGAGAGCGAACTCGATTTTGGTGTATAAAAAGACTTTTTTTAAAAAAGGATAGTATTCGACTGGATAGACCAAGATGTTTGCTAATTTGTATCCTCCCATATTCCCTGTGCCAACAAAATTCAAGATCTTTTCTGGATATGGCTCTTTTGATGTATAGATTTTTTTGTCCGGTTCAACAAATGGGATTTTCCTTTTTTTCTTGGGAAAAGAAAGTGTCTGAGGTGGCTGAGCTGGATAGATTATAAATTCACCTTCAAGCTCCTCTTTTTGAAAAAAGAGCACTTCAACTTTTTCCACCTTTGCAAAAGCTGGAAGTGAGAAAGATACTATCTTTAAAGGGAGCTGTGGCTCACCTACCCTGTCGGTGATCTCTCCATCTTTAAGATATATAATGTCATACCCTTTCAATTTAATAAAAGATAAATCCTTTTGTGAAAAAGTAAGGGTATGGGTGATCTTTTCTCCCCAACTTAGGTTAAAGAATAAAAATAATATGAGCATTAATAAGATTAGTTTTTTTAACATCGGTTTCTCCTCTCTGGAGTTAAAAAAGAAGATTATTCTATTGGTCGATCAATTACAATATAGTTAAAAATCAATATTTGTCAACCCATATACTTCTCTGAACCTTTATTTTTTCTTTGTTTACGAAATATTTTTTGTCCGGTTTCATTTTTTAAAAATTATTGAAAACAAATCATAAATCAATCAGCTTATTGTTTGACTCATTTGTAGTTAAGAAAAAGCTTTTCAATCTTAGTGGCAAAGAAATGGAAAAAAAGTTTCCAAGAGGTTAACCAAACTTAAAAAATGGGCGAAGAAATAAAAAGATAAAACTATTGTTAAAGGCAGTTTTATCTTTTATATTTTAAAAGGTATGAAAATTTTATATCGCTATATTTTGCGTGAGCATGTGGGTCCTTTCTTTTTCGGACTCTCAGTTATCACCTTTATTTTAATTATGGACTTCGTATTAGAGGTCCTAAATCTGATTATAGGGAAAGGATTATCTGTTTGGGTGATACTCCAGGTTTTTATCCTGAACTTAGCCTGGATTTTAGCTTTATCAATACCTATGGCAGTTTTAGTATCCACTCTTATGGCTTTTGGAAGACTATCTCAGGATAATGAGATAACTGCGATGAAAGGGAGCGGGGTAATCCTTTACAAACTTGTAACCCCACCCCTTTTTGCCTCAATTGGAGTAGCATTGTTTTTGATCTGGTTTAACAACAATGTTTTGCCCGAAGCTAATCACCGGGCAAGAATTTTGATGTCAGATATTCATCATAAACGTCCCACCCTGAATTTAAAACCAAATGTCTTCTCAGAGGAAATCTTAGGATACCATATCCTGGTCAAAAAAGTTGACCCCCGCTCCTCAAAAATTGAGGGGGTTACAATCTATGATAGAAAAGACAGGCTTTTCCCCCGCACCATAATCGCCAAAAAAGGTGAGGTTGAGTTCACCCCGGATGGCAATACCCTGATCTTGAAGCTTTACCAAGGTGAGATTCACGAGGTGGATGAGCAAAATCCTAACAGGTATAGAAGAATCACCTTTGATACTCAAACCCTCTATATTAAAGATGTTGGGGCACAGCTTTTAAGAACAAACTCTGAGTATCGCACCGACAGGGAGATGAGCTCTAAGATGATGCTTGATAAGACCAAAAAAATAGATGCCGGTATCCTGGCTTCAGAAAAGATGATAAATGACCTCGCAATCAAGTCATTATCAGGCATTTTGATACAACCAGATGTTAATACTTTAGAAAGAAAAGCAAAAAAACAAAGTAAAATCTTATCTCTTGATGCATACGCAGAGGAAAACAGAAACATTTTCAAACAAATTACAACTTACAAGCAGAATATAGATACACAAAGACGTAAGATAAACTCACTATGGGTGGAGATTCATAAGAAATATTCCATCCCCTTTGCCTGTCTGGTCTTTGTTTTAGTAGGTGCACCCTTGGGGATAATGGCGAAAAGAGGTGGGCTGGCAGTGGGCTCTGGGCTGTCATTGGGTTTTTTTATCTTATACTGGGCTTTTCTAATTGGTGGAGAGGAGCTCGCTGACAGAGGATATATCTCTGCTTTTTTTGCTATGTGGTCAGCTAATATCCTTATCGGGGCTTTAGGAATCTATATAATTATAAGGTCAGCTAAAGAGACAACTTTCATCTCCTGGGAATGGATGAAAAAGATTATCCCGAAAAGACTGGGAAGATTATAAAAATCCGAAGAATTCATAGAAAATGAAGGTAATAGATAAATATCTTTTAAAGCAATTTTCAAACTTTCTTTTTTTCAGCCTCTTAAGTTGCTGGATAATCTGGCTTGTCGTGGATGTTATCGAGCATATAGACCTTTTTATCGACAGGGGTGCAAGCATTTTGGTTGTGGCTAAATATTATCTTTATTATACCCCTTTTATTGTTTTTTTCCTTCTTCCGGTTGCTATGCTTTTGTCCACGCTTTTTTGTTTAGGTCTTTTAGCTAAAAACAATGAACTTATTGCCATGAAGTCAACCGGGATAAGTCTTTATCGAATTCTTTTACCTCTTTTTGTTTTAGCATTTTTGATAAGCCTTCTCACAATCGGAGTAAATGAATTGATATTACCAAAAACCAATTACAAAAAGACAGAAATAAGAAAAGTTGAGATTGAGAAAAAGAAAAAAGAGAAAAATATCTTATTCCACAACGTGTTTGTGCAGGGAGAGGACAACAGAATATTTTTTGTCAACACGTTTAACTCAGAAAAAAATGAGGGGAAAGATGTATTGGTTCAAAAGTTTGAGAAAGGAATGCTAAAAGAGCAGATCGAGGCAAAAAGAATCATCTGGACAAATAAAGGCTGGCTTTTTGAAAATGGGAGATGCAGAATTTTTTTTGATTCTTTAGGTTTAAAAGAAAAAGAGAGTTTTCTGCTATTTGACCGACTTTATCGCCTTGATTTGAAGATAAAACCGCTCATCTTTACTCAAAGGCAGAAAGAGCCAGAGGAGATGAGCTATAAGGAGCTCTCTAAATATATCAAAGTGAAAAAAAAAGCTGGACAGAAAGTCTCCAAGGAGTTAACCGACCTTTATCTGAAATTCTCATATCCTCTGGTGAATTTAATAATACTTCTTTTCGGTGCACCCATTTCAGCCAGCCCAAAAAGAAGTGGACTTGCGATCGGATTTGCAATCACCTTAGCGATCACTTTTGCCTATTGGTTTCTTCTAAAAACTTTTCAGAGCTTTGGATATGCGGAGAAACTACCTCCACTTCTTTCTGCCTGGTCTGCCAATATAATTTTTGGGGTTTTGGGAATTATACTTTTGCTCAAGGCTAAAAAGTAAACCCAATTTTGTCTGGATTCACTTTTGCGAAAATATCACTGGGGATGAATTCATTTATTTCTTTTTGAGATAGACAATACTTCTTATAAACAAAAAAGAGCATAGATTTATATTTTTAAAAAATTATTTAACCCTTGCTGATGCGGTAATTAGATTTTTAATAAAAAAAAGTTTGGGAATTCCGATTCCTAAACCAACACTAAACTAAAAAATACAAAAAGATTTTAAAAATAAGTCGGAATTTATTTGTAATAACTTCTGTTAAAACCTAAATTTCACCCCTTATAAAAGAGAAAAAGCTTTCCTCTTGTAGTGTCTCTAACATTTATTTACACTGTCATTGCGAGCCCACGTGGGCGAAGCAATCTCTTACCGAGATTCCTCGCAAAGCTTGAGAATGACAGGATAGTAAAGCTATTTGTGAGACACTATACTAACTTACGGATCCGCACAGGGAGGAGGTCCGGATTTGAAAAGGTAATTAGCCAGATATACTGGATCAGATAGATTAATCCAGGTGTCGCAGTTCACATCCCCGACCCAGAAGGGTTTCGGTGGTGGACCTGATTTCACAAGGTAGTTGGCTATATAAACTATATCGGATACATTAACTATTCCATCTCCATTTATATCCCCGGCTATAAAGCTCTGGAAAAGATACCAATAACCATTTCCCATTGAAAACTCTCCGCCATTCGACTCTCCTGTAAGAGGCTGTCCCAAAGAGTTCAAAAGCAAAAACTGATTAGAGGATATTTTTCCCCCTTCGCTGTCTAAAACATCCCAATCTATTTTATACAAAGTCTCTTGACCTTCGGCATCTCCGTATGGATCAAGAGATTGACGATATGAGGAACTCTTCGAGCAAATCTCTGAACTAAAACCAGAAAAGAAAGCTATAATAAATCCTAAGACCAAAAAACTTAACCTTTTTAACCACACAGCAGTTCCTCCTCAAATAAATTTGCACATTTCATCTTAATTGAGTTTTTTTAATCTGTATTCCCTCCTGCTCCTGAAGACCCAACTGGAATTTGCTCTAAGGGAATAGTTTTCTCCATAGCCTTTAGAAGCTCTGGTGTTAAAACTGGTCTTTGCTCGAAGTTCTTTCTTATTCCGATGGCTATCCAGTTAAATTCACAATTTAAATCACCGGTCTCAGACCTAACTTTAAATCCAGAAGAGTTGACTTCGGTCACATAGATTCCGCTCCAAGAGCCAACCGGGGTGACAATCACTTTTATCGGAGAAGTCTCGGATATCGACTCGCTGAACAATCTCTCAAATAAGATAGAAGCTTCGCCTCCGGAAAGGCGTGCTTTTCCATTAGCATAAAATTCAACATCCGGAGATTCTATGGCGAAGAGAAGCTCTTTTCCCTCTGAGGTGGAGACCACCGCAGATTTTGTGCCTGTGGCGACAATCGTGCCTCTAACGTACAGCCCGGGTGCAGTGGTACTATAGTTATTCACCACAGAAGCAGCGTAACGTGATGATGAATTGCCCTCAGCAGTTAGAGCCGAACCTGATGGATTAAGTCCCCATATAGCCGGATAGGAAGTGCTGTTATTTTCCCCTTTAATAGCATTACTTTGAGGATTGCGGGCGTATAAGGCTACATAGGAGGAAGAATTGTTTTCTGCCCACAAGGCGTTTCCAGTGGAATTTTTAGCCTTAATAGCAGTAACACCGGATGAGTTGCTCTCACCATAGATAGCATTGCCTGTGGGAAAATTGGCATTAAGACTTTTAGCATTATTTATCGAGTAATTATTCATATTAAGATTGGTCTGAGCAACGAGCTTGAGGTATTTAGAGCTCAAAGAGGTGGTTCCCTCATAAAGGTTAGAGGAAACACCTGATCTTCCGAAATCAGAGGTTTGGGTGGTGAAATCTGAGGCATGAAATCCATCCAGCAAATCTGTATTTAAATTGACGCATCTGGTTCCATTGTTTATAGGAACCATCCCAGATGAGGTTCCAGCATGATAACCATCCAAACGATCGGAATTGTAAGCGGTAGCGTTAATACCCAGATATTTGGAGCTTAGAGGAGTGAGCCCTTCATACAAGGTTGGGGAGACTCCCCATCTTCCGAAATCAGAGCTTGTGTCCACAAGCTCGCCAGGATCCAAACCATCCACCATACCAGCGGTATCAGCATAATATGAATAGTAGGATAAGTAAGATATTAAAGCGTAAGCAGATGTATCAGCGTAGGCAGCTGAATCAGCGTAAATAGCTGAATCTGCCCAACTTGATTTATAAGCATAAGCCACACTGACTATCTTTCGTCTTGGTGAAAGGTCAACTCCATTTACAGCCACTTGAAGCCAACGGACTTCTCCATTGAAAACAGAATAGGGAATAGGACTTACACTTCCAAGCAAAACATTGAAAAGCCCCCGGTTAACTAAAACAGAGCCCTGAGTCTCAGTCCAAAGTATACTGCCTGATGTGGGATCATCATATACTGAGAAGGTCATGGAAAATGTCCCTGTCTGTGGGATATTGGCAGAGTCTTTTAATACACCCTGGAAATTAATCAGTTGTGGAATCTCTGCAAAAACTGTGGATGAAAATATAAGCAAAACCATAAGTAAAAAAATAGAAATCACTTTTTTCATTTCACACTCCTGTTTTAAAAGTTTCTTTTTTGTTTCATCGAAAGTTCTGCCAATTATTCAACTTACAAAATATATTTTGAAAAAATCACAAGTGAAAAATCTATTAATACTGCCTCCTTTCTTCGAAAATGAACTCTTTTAAAACGATCTAAATACTTTTTAACTCAAATTAGGTCTTTTTTTACCTTTCGGCAAGTTTTGATTTTATTTTAGTGCCAAAAAAGAAAAGCCTTTACTCTCATCTATTAATGATTACTTATATATATACAATGTGATGTTATCTATAACCTTAAAACCAGTATCGTTAGTGACTATATGGTCTATACCCATACATTTAGAAACTGCAACGTGGAAAGCATCCATGGCTTCTAATTCGTACCTTTTTAATAAACCGTAGGCATATTGAGTGATACGCTTTGAAATGCTATTCATACCAGGGGTGATATACGCCTTAGCATAAGAGATCTCCACTCCAAGGCTATACAAAAATTGCAAAAACGAGTATACTTTAGAAAAATGTTTTTTATAGGATTTTTTAAATTCTTTTGGCTTCTGTTTTCTAAATTGAGAAATACTTTCGAATGGTTTTCCATTTCGGTCGGTAAATTGACTCATATCTTCTGCAATTCCAATTCTATAAAGAATAATATGAAAAGCCTCTTCAATCGTTAATATGGACGTAATCAATTTAACATCATGTTGCACAAGCTTATTATAAAAGTCTTTACTCGATTTAAGAATATGACGAGCTGGATCTGAAGGATAAGATTTTAAATGTAAAAGATAATTTGTATCTAAGTAAACACGTTGAGGGAAAGATGTTACTTGGTCGAAGCGCTCAACATTGGCGCTCATTGGAATACCTTCTTATTCTTCCAAAATTTCTTTCAGTTTTTCGTAAGGAAGCACCCAATCCCCCTTTTCTAGCTTAAAAGGATCCTTCTTCTTAAATTTCAACTCTGGCATTTCCTTTAAGATTTTAGCATCCAGTGCCTTCTCGTGCCTAACCAATTCGATAAAAGGTTTCAGTACAGCGTATAATTTATCGATCTTTTTCTTTAATTCTCTATTTTCTCGCTTTAAAAGAGCTATTTCTTCCTTAAACTCAGTATAAATATTTTCTGTTGTTTTCCCACGCACTGCTTCTACAAAATCCTTTATAAACTTTCCCCAATCACCGGCTGACTTTTCGGAAATTTCTCCGCTTTCTAACAACGTGGCGGGAAGCTTCGAAGTCGAAACGCCATAAGAAAGCCATCCTGTCGTTAAAAAGGGATCTTTAATTCTCACTCTCTCAGGAAATGACATATCTAATAAGTAATCTTGTATCCTACTCTTTGGCATTCTTTTTTTTCCTCTCCCTTACCAGTCTCATAGAATAAGACGATAACTTTTTCAAAAATTGTAGTAAAAAGTTATCTTCAATTAAGTAATCTCTAAAGTTGAAGCTGACACTATGAAAAATAGTTTTCCCTTTACCAGCGTCAATTATCTGAGAATATTCCTCCTCCGCAGGCTCCTGCATTTTGAATCTTAAACCGACGATCTCCACCTTCTCTAAAATAGGCATACTAGCTCCATAAGGAATAGGAATTAAAGATTCGTATGAGTCTCGCCGGTAATTAAATACTGCATTAATCCTCCCATATTCAATTCTTAGCTTATTCTGCTTCATGAAATTAAGAATTTTGAAACTGTCTTCTATATGTAAAAGGTCCTGTTTTCGTATGTAAACACCACTTTTCATTTCTATCGCGAAATTGATCCGTGTTTGCTTTTTACTAACCTTTTTAAAATCATAAACTAAAAAGAAGCATAAGTGTTTGTTTTTTCTCTTTGAATATTGCGAGACAGCGATTAAATGTCCCTCTTTTCTGCTTTTTTCATTCAGTATCTTTTCTAATATTTCATTAGGGAAAAGAGTGTATCCTTTTATATCTATGCTTCGGCAGTGCTGTGCTGTAAGGTCGGGTTTTTTAATACTCATGGTTATAACTCAAAAAAAGGATTTAGGAAATCTATCGGAAAAAACACACTGCTTCTTTAACTATCGGCATATAACACAAGACATTTATAAATTAACAAAAGTCAGCGAAATGTCAAGCCCAATATAGTTTATTTTATTCAGCTATTATGTTCCCATCTCCCAGGAAGCCAAGTATTTTTTCTGCTCAAAAGTCAGTTTATCGATCTTTGTTCCCATAGATAGAAGTTTCAACCGGGCAATATCACAATCGATCTTCTCAGGCACAGGGTAGACTTTTTTTTCTAAATTTTTCACAGATCTGACTAAATACTCAACTGAAAGAGCCTGGTTGGCAAAGCTCATATCCATAACCATAGCTGGATGCCCTTCAGCAGCTGATAGATTAACCAACCTCCCTTCAGCTAAGAGATTTATCCTTTTCCCACTTTTTAAAGTATACTCCTCAACGAATTCTCTCACTTTTCTTTTCCTTTTTGCTGACTTCTCTAAACCTGAAATATCGATCTCCACATTAAAATGACCTGAATTGCAGACTATGGCACCATCCTTCATAAATTTAAAATGTTCTTTCCCAATCACATTGATATCTCCGGTAGCGGTGACGAAAACATCACCAATTTTAGAAGCTTGTTCAATTGGCATAACCCGGTATCCATCCATAACCGCCTCAATTGCCTTTAATGGATCAACCTCACAGATAATAACATCTGCTCCCATACCTTCAGCTTTTGAGGCAATTCCCCTCCCACACCAGCCATAACCACAAACCACAAATTTACAGCCAGCTAAAAGGATATTAGTAGCTCGTAAAATCCCATCTATGGTCGATTGACCGGTGCCATAACGATTGTCAAAAAAATATTTTGTCTTAGAATCATTAACTGCAATTATGGGATATTTTAATACACCATTTTTCTCCATACTTCTCAAGCGAATAACCCCGGTTGTGGTCTCCTCTGTGCCACCGATTAAATTTTTTATCAAATTTGATCTTTTAGAATGTAAGAAGGATACAAGATCAGCTCCATCATCCATAGTGATATCTGGATTTAAATTCAAGGTGCTTTTTATATGCTGATAATAGACTTTATTGCTCTCCCCTTTTATAGCAAAAACAGGAATTTTGAAATCCTTAACCAGTGATGCAGAAACATCGTCCTGGGTTGATAAGGGATTAGAAGCACACAAAACACAACTCGCCCCTCCTGAAACTAAGGTATTCATCAAATTCGCTGTCTCTGTGGTCACATGTAGACAGGCAGAGACTTTTACCCCCTTCAAAGGTTTCTCTTTCTCAAATCTCTTTCTTATAAGCCTTAATACCGGCATATTATTATCCGCCCATTCTATCCTTAGTCTCCCCTTTTTGGCTAATTTAATATCCTTTATATCATATCTCACCTTTTTCTCCTTTTGGTCATAATGACTATTTATAAGGAAATATCTACCTTTTTTCCAACTTTAATTCCAATTTCTTCTTCAACGCAAAACCTCCCCTTGAACCTTTGAACCTTTGAACCTTTAAACATCAATTTAAACATCTCTTCTCAAATCCTCAACTTTATCAGTTTTCTCCCAGGTAAAATTTGGCTCATTCCTACCAAAATGACCATATACCGCAGTGGGCAAATATATGGGTCGCCTTAACCTGAGCATTTCTATCATCCCTTTTGGAGTGAGCTTAAAGTTTTTCTTAACAAGCTCCACCAGTCTGGATTCTGGAATTTTCCCTGTGCCATAGGTATCGACCATTACAGATACAGGTTCAGTAACACCAATGGCATAGGCTAACATAACCGCACATTTTTTAGCTAAATCTGCCGAAACGATATTTTTGGCAATATATCTTGCCATATAGGATGCTGAGCGGTCCACTTTGGTTGGGTCTTTACCAGAAAATGCACCACCTCCATGAGGAGCCATCCCACCATAAGTGTCGACAATTATCTTTCTGCCGGTCATTCCGGTATCAGATTGAGGGCCACCGATCACAAATTTGCCCGTAGGATTGATCAAAAATTTGGTTTTCTCATCTAAAAATTCATCGGCTATCATCGGCTTTATAACGTTTTCAATCAATTGTTCTTTTGCCTGTTCAGTTATTCTCTTTCCCGAGGGGTCCAAAATCTTTTTAGTATGTTGAGAGGACAAGACAACACAATCAACCCTTTTGGGAACCCCATTTTCGTATTCAACTGTCACCTGTGATTTTCCATCAGGTCCAAGATAGTCGAGTATATTCTTTTTTCTCACTTCAGCCAGTCTTTTGCAAAGTTTTTGAGCCAGCATGATGGGCAAAGGCATGAGTTCAGGGGTCTCCTTACAAGCATAGCCAACCATAAGTCCCTGATCACCAGCCCCACCTATATCAACGCCCTGCGAAATATCCGGAGATTGAGGTCCAATAGCGTTGAGTATAGCACAGGTATCATAAGAAAATCCATATTCTGGTTGAGTATATCCAATTTCTTTCAAAAGACTCCGCACCAATCCATTTATATCCACATACCCTTTTGTAGTGATCTCTCCGCCGACAATGACCAGCCCCACTGTGATAAAGGTCTCACAAGCTACCCTTCCTGCGGGGTCCTTTCCTATCACATCATCCAAAACCGCATCAGAAATCTGGTCGCAGACTTTGTCAGGATGCCCTTCTGTAACTGACTCCGAGGTGAAGAAAAAATTTTTTCTATTCATACAAACTCCCTTTTTCATCTTTTACCTAACACCTATCACCTATCACCTAATTAATAGAATCCCACCTCCGAGGAATCCCCCACATTCAGCCTATGAAAAGTCCCGTTGACCGAAGCATTTACTCCGATAAGGGAGGATTCTAAAAGACAGAAGCTGACTTCTGCACCCTGGTTTATGATAGAATTTCTGATAAGGGTATTTCTGACCACTGCAAAATCAGCTACTGAAACAAAAGGTCCAACCACAGAGTTAATGATCTTAGCCTTCTCTGAAACGTAGACCGGAGGTATCAAAACCGAGCCGGCTATCTTTCTTGTTTTTTTAAACTTGGACAAAAGATGTTTGTTTGTATACAACAGAGTCTCAGCTTTTCCGCAGTCATACCAACCATCCACATTGAAGGTGAAAAACTTCTCACCCTTTTTAACCATCAGTTGTAATACATCGGTGAGTTGATATTCCCCTCTGGTTTTAATATCTTTGGTCACCACTTCTCTCAAACACTTTTTGAAATCTGCTGTGCTTTTTATATAATAAATCCCTACTATTGCCTCGTGGCTTTCAGGATGTTGAGGCTTCTCCACAAATCTTTTTACAAGCTCACCTTTTTTCTCCACGATTCCGAACCTTTTAGGGTTTTCAACCCATTTTGTCCCTATCGCATTTTCACCTCTTTTCAAAATTGGTGATAGGTCTGCTTCGAATATGGTATCTCCTAAGATAATTAGAATTGGCTCATCATTTCTAAATTTTGTGCTGGCTAAGTATAAGGCAAATCCTAATCCTTTCAATTCCTCCTGATAGACAAACTTTGTTTTGAAGTCGTAGTTTTTTTTAACATAATCAACAATCTTTTCCCCTAAAAATCCGATGATAAAAATTATCTCATCAAATTTTATTTTTTTAAGACCATCCAGGATGTGCCCTAAGATTGGCTTATCTGCCACCTGCAGAAGACCTTTTGGTGCGGTATGGGTGTGAGGTCTTAATCTTGTCCCTATCCCTGCTACCGGAATTACTACCTTCATCTTCTTATAAATAAAGTTATTTTAAAAGACCGAGCCAGTCGATCATAAGGAACTGAGCTCTCCCGATCAAAAGGGAGACCCTGGCCATAACAGTATAACCAAAAGATGCTCCAAAAGCAACCATAATAAACCATATCCCTAAATTTGCAGTAAAACCTAAAACACCTTTATGCTCTTTTGAGAAATAAAAATAGATCAAGGTTGAGACCACCCCAACGACCATAACCAGCTCGGAGATTTGAGTTATGTCCAAAAATGTGCATCTTATTTGAGGAAGAACGATTCCATGAAGCTGTTGGATCAGTGTGATTCCAGCTGTATTTCCGATCACAAATGCTAAAGAGATCCTCGATATCCATGATATTTTGGGGATGAAACGAGTGAACATCAATAATCCTAACACCCCAGGTATAATTAAAAGATATTGATGATATTGTAGAAGTGGATTTAAAAGCTGTTGTTTTATTATGCTGTGCCACACCAATCCAACATAATAGCCCGCAGATATTCCAGCGAAGATATGTTCGGCTAATTTGTAGAATGGATTATCTTTATAAAGAAAACTATAGATAGCTAAAGTCAGAAAAGCAGCTATATAAGTTCCGATAAACTCAAAGTTGATCATCTTCTCTTTCCTTTTGTAGCGAAATATCCGATGTTACCAGCTATGATGAAAAAAATTATAAGAAAATGGATAATCGATTGTGGTCCCATTCCAACAGTAGCCCATCCATAATTTTCAGAGAGGCTCTCATATTCAGCCGCTCCTTTCATCCCTCCTAAAAGACCAACCATCTGTTTTGTCTGAAGAAAGGAGTAGCATCTTGGAGCCATAACTGCGGTAACACCTGCTCCCATAGAGAGTCCGAACTGAGCATTGACAATCGAGACCCAGTATTCAACTGTTGCGTTATCTGAGACAGCGAAAAGGAAATCCACATCGTCATAATTTTTCACTTTTTGCATCAAGGGGAGGGAATCCAAGGGATTATCATAGTTATCGTAGGGGAAAATATCTTTAATATTTCTTCCCATCCCTAACATCACTGCCTGATAACCATATTTATAGCCTAAATTTACATAATCTTCTCCGTAAACTTTATTATATTCTCGGGCAACATTTTTAACCACACTCTCCATAACTGATAAAGAGCCTAAGGGAACAGTGGTGAGAGTGATAACCTTTAATTTTTTTCTGAACATATGCCTTAATGCAGCATAAGACATCGGTTCAGTCTCGGGTAAGGTTGATGGATAATAATCGAAAGTTAAAATAACCACCGAACCCTCTTTTAAGCTCTCAACTTTGTTAAAGAGGTCTTTTGCCTCCTGAGTAACCCCTATGGGAAGCCCTAAAGGGAATATAAGTGGCACTACCGCTGCCAGGGCGATAAAAAGATAAATATATCTACGGTCGATCTCTTTGAGCTTGGAAAATATTTTTACAAAACCATTCATTTTCTATTCGTTATTTCTCTCGACCCGGCCCCTTGACCCTTTTCATTTGTCCTCATTTGAAATAATTGCTTTAATATAAGTTTTAAGTTCCCGCGGATTTCATCCTCAGTCGGGGCCCCAAATAATTTTCTTTTCCCGTTAAAAAAAATCCCAAAGCTTGTGCCCAATTTTTTAGCTACTTTGAAATCTTCAGTAGAGATTTTTCTGAATTCCACTTTATTATAAAATTCTTCGCAGACATTTTTAACCCTCTCTACTATCACCGAATTATGTGGGCAACGTCCGCTGAAGAAGACTTCTACTAAAAGTTTACCTGAAACCAGTTGAGGTTTATACTTTCCCACGATAAAACTCGGAGCCTTTATCTTGGCGAATTTTTTCCATAACAGAACTTCTATCCCTCTCCGAGTTACCTCTTCATACCCCAAATTCAAAAAATAAGAGGCGGGCATAAACCAATGGGGATGATCCCAAGCTAAAACACCAACCCCCTTCTTTTTCTTTTTGGCCTCCTCCTCCATAGCTAAAAGAAGCATCCTGCCATATCCCTTGCCCTGGTAAGCTCTTTGAACGTAGATACAATTTAGGAAGAATATATCATTCCCTTCGACGGGATCAGGTATATATTCGATAGGTAGGTAATCGATAAACCCTATGGGTCTTCGTCGGTAATAAAGAATCTTGCCTTGGTATCCTTTCTTTATTCTTTCCTTTATCCAGTCTATCCTAAAGGGAGCACCTTTTTTAAACTGCGATGTCTCCGGTTCAGAAATACAAGGTTTTACTAAATCTATTAAATTCTTTTCAGAAAAATCAACTATTCTCATTTGAACTTCTCATATTTGCCATTATTTTTCTTGCCCTTTTGATCATTTTATTTGTCAGTCGTAATTTGTCATTCATCATCCGTAATTCGTTATTTATTTGCCCCTTTTCAAAAATAATCCACCTAAGGCGAATTTGCACCACTGTCTCTCGCTTTTTTCCTCTTAAATCTTTTCTCTCAACTTCTTCCATATCTTGTAGTTTCCAATAATTGCAACGATCATATTCTTAAAAAACTATTAAGTTTTGTCAAAAACTGGAAACCGCCTCATCCAGGCTGGGATAGGTTTCAAAGACTTCAGCCAACCGGGTCACAGTTAAAACCTTATGAACCTCTGGATTAAGATTAGCTAATTTTATCTTTCCGCCAAGCTGGGTGAATTTCTCATTATATCCTAATAGCAAAGAGATAATGGCTGAATAAATCCAATCAGCCTTACAGAAGTCGATTATCACGTTACACCCCTCAGATTTAAGAACCTCCCCAAGTTTTTCATCCAGCTCCTTTACCACATCAGCTCCTGCAAGGAATTTAACCTGAGGTTCCACAACCACGATATCCTCTTTTTTATAACTTCTGACCTTCATCTTAACCTCTTTTTTTTATTTTCATTACCCCTTTAAATCTCTTCAATTTTTCTTCGTTCAGAGCTCTGAAAAAGTACGGTTTTTTGTCATTGCGAGCCCGAAGGGCGTGGCAATCCCTTAAGATTGCTTCGTCGAGCTCCCCCGCAATGACAGGCTAAAATATGCGGAAGCATCAAGAGATAATGTTATTTTGAAAACATTCCAATAGTTCCATCCAGCACTTAAGTTAACTAATAAGCTATTCTAATTAAATATCCCAAACCTGTTTTTTGATAAGAAATTCGCAAAAATAAATTTTTGCACTCCTTTTCATCTGCCTACTATATACTGACTACTGCTACTGACCCTATATAATCAATCACTTAAAAGCATGGAGTTTGAAGGAAGATAAAGGTATATTTTTCAACCACAAAATTATTTTAAATAAATTTAATTTCTTATTATCTTTTACCCTTGACCAAAACCTTGGAGTAGCGAGACATATTATCCAAAACTATCCCTGTGCCCTTGACCACGCAGGTTAAAGGGTCCTCAGCTACGTTAACTGCTAAATTAGTCTCCTCTCTTAATCTTTTGTCCATTCCCTTTAAAAGAGCTCCTCCTCCAGTAATGATTATCCCTCGATCCAAAATATCGGAGGCGAGCTCAGGGGGAGTCTGTTCCAAAGCCTGCTTCACAGCTTCAACGATCGCATTCACAGGTTCTGAGAGAGCCTTCCTTATATGCTCTGAACTTATAGTTAAGGTCTTAGGAATTCCATTCATCAGATACCTTCCCTTTATCTCCAGGGAAGTTTCCTCGTCTTCCTGATAGGCTGTGCCGATCTTTATTTTTATATTCTCCGCAGTCCTTTCTCCGATCAGAAGGTTGAAATTCCTTTTTAGGTGTAACATTATCGCCTCATCCATCTCGTCTCCACCTATTCGGATGGAGATGTTATTGACAATACCGCTCAAAGCTATAACCGCTATCTCAGATGTGCCCCCTCCTATATCTATAACCATACTACCAGATGGCTGGTCAACTGGCAATCCCACACCTATTGCAGCCGCCATAGGTTCCTGAATAAGGTAGACCTCCCTTGCTCCAGCATTCTCCGCTGAATCCCTGACCGCTCTTTTTTCCACCTCGGTTATTCCTGATGGAACTGAGATCACAATCCTCGGTTTCATAAGATAGCGGTGCTTGATCACCCTTCGAATGAAATTTGATAAAAGCAATTCTGTCATCTCAAAATCCGCTATAACTCCATCTTTTAACGGACGAATAGCTAAAATACCCTCTGGGGTTCTGCCTAACATCTCCTTTGCTTGGGAGCCAACTGCTACCACTTTTTTGGTCGACTGGTCAATTGCCACCACCGATGGTTCATTCAGGACAATTTCCCTACCTTTCACATAAATCAAAGTGTTAGCAGTGCCTAAATCTATTCCAATATCATTGGAGATAAAATCAAAGAAAGACATTCACTCCTCCTCCTCTTGCTTGAGGGGCACAGGTTCTTTTAAACCCTCTTCTCCTGCATAAATAAATCTTTTTATAAGAGGAACCCAATTGCTCCACTTCTCACCTAAGGCTTTATGCTTCTCTATAATACGGGCAAAAGCATCTGCTTGAGCATCCATCTGATCAGCGTAATGTAAAATTATCGCCTCAATGGTCTGAGGAACCACAGGAGAGGCTAATTCAAGCTCTCCCTGATGAGACAGGATCAGATGTTTTAATTGTAAAGAAAGCTTCTGGGGAAAATCTTTGACTTTCTCTATCTTCTGGGAGAGGATATCATAACCTGAGACCACATGTCCAACCAATCTCCCCTCATCGGTATAATCGATAAAACCTTTGGCCTTAAATTGTGTGATCTTACCAATGTCGTGGAGCAAAGCTCCAGCCAAAAGCAGATCTCTTTGAACCAATGGGTACATACAAGCTGCCTTCTCACATAGCTCCGCCACTTTTAGAGTATGTTTCAGAAGTCCACCTAAAAAAGAGTGATGCCATAGCTTCCCACCGGGAGCGAGCTTTAGTTTTTCCATAAAATTTGAATCGTTTATGAAAAGTTCTAAAAGATTTTTCAAATAAAGGTCTTTTATACTTTTGGCAAAGCCTTTGAATTTCTCCACAAGTAAATCTAAATCCTCTTCAACTTTAGGGAGGAAATCACTTGGATCAATTTTCCCCCGGGTGATTTTTTCAAGATTTTCCAATTTGAGCTGTAAAGAATTTTTATAGGTCAGAGCGACCCCTTTGACTTTTACCACCTCTCCTACCTCAGCGGTCTTAAAGAATTTCTCCCCCTTCTCCCAGAGCACAGCATCAATCCTTCCTGACCCATCCCCTAATTCGAGCTTTAAAAACTTCTGCCCATCATATTCTTTGAGCTCTTTTTTTCTTAAGACAAAAAAATCAGAAACTAAAGCTCCGGGTTTTATATCTTTGACAAAAAGATTTTTCATAAGCGTATTAATTCATACGAATTTGTTATATAAATACTACATTTTAGTAATGAAAGTCAAGGAGAAAATTAATTGGATATATCAAATTTTTTAAAATTCTTATAGATCAACTCCAATCATACAGATCTTCTGGAGTGTCAAGCTTCCCTGGCCGGGCAGGCAGCTTGACTTGTAAACCCGAAAGGGTTTACTCTATGAATATACAAGCCAGGCCAAGCTTACGCTTGACCAAGTTAGCCTAAAGACTAACACTCCAGAACATAGAGGGCGAAACCATTAAAAAAGATTGCTTCGTCGTTCCCTTCAAAAATGGAACTCCTCACAGTTGGTAACAGACACTCTGTCCGTTACCTTTTTTGTCACTAAAAGTTATCCATATCGAACAGAAAAAAGCAACAATAAATTGTTGCACTCCAATTAAATTACCCGATGACTTCAAAAGAAAAAGTTACAAGCAACGAGTTTCAAAAAAAACTTTTAAATTTCCCTAAAAAACACTTGACATAAAAAATTTTTTCTTTTATAATAAAATCCTCCTGAAGAGGGTGTGCCCTGTAGCCTTGGGATTGCTTCCCACCCCCCTCTACCCATCCAAGGCAAAACACCCTCTTTCCTTTTTGTTTAATTTCCTCTATTCCAATATCTTTGCTTGTGTTACGTATTTGCGTATGCCGAAGGTCAAGAGATAGGTGGGTTCAGAACCCACAAAAATACGCCGATTTAAATTCTTGACAAGGCTTTTAATTTAGATATATTTGTTTTGGTTTGGATTAGACACTTTTGCGAAAGTGGCGAAACTGGAATACGCGCTGGACTTAGGATCCAGTCCCGTTAAGGGCTGGGGGTTCGAATCCCCCCTTTCGCACAAAAATCCGAAAGATGCTCGGCAAAGGAGGATTTTTGAAAATACAAGTGAACAAAGAAAAAGACTGGAAAAGAACTTTAGATATCGAGATCGAAAAAGAAAGGGTCGACTCTGAATACGAACAAGTTTTTAAAGAGATCAAAATAAAATCTAAAATCCCAGGATTCCGCCAGGGAAAAGCTCCAATGGATTTAATAAAATCGAGGTTTAAAGATGTTGCTACCGAAGATGTGATAAGAAATTTGATACCTCAAGCTTACAAAAACGCTTTAAAAGAGGCTAATTTAACACCCGTCTCAGACCCAATTTTAAAAGAGATCGAGTTGAAACCGGGACTCCCCTTGAAATTTAAAGCTGAGATCGAAGTCCTACCCCAAATCGATATAAAAGATTATAGAGGTTTAGCAGTTACAAAGAAAAAATTCGAAGTTAAAGATGAGGATGTGGAAAAAAATATAAAGTATCTAAAAGAGCAAAATGCAACTTTAAAGCCAGTAGAAAGAAAAGCTAAAGAAGGGGATTTCATCCTTGTGGACTTAGAGAAGTTTCCTGCAAAAAATATAAAAGAGGAGAAAGCAAAAGACCAACAGGTCTTTTTAGGTAAACAAAACCTTTTACCTGAGTTTTTCGATGCTTTCAAAAACTCCCAAGCCGGGGAGCAAAAGGAATTTGAGGTTTTCTATCCTACCGATTACAGAGATAAAGAGTTAGCCGGAAAAAAAGTGGAATATAAAGTAAAGATTAAGGAGATAAAGGAGAAAGTTTTTCCTGAAGTAGACGATATTTTCGCAAAGTCTTTGGGATTTTCAGATTATCTTGATATGAGATTTAGGATAAAAAAGGACTTAGAAAGAAAAGCTGAACAGGAAAGCTTAAGGGATTTAAAAACACAATTGATAAAAAAAGTGATAGAGAAAAACTCCTTCGAGGTTCCAAAAAGCCTTTTGAAAGACTATCTTGACTCGGTGGTTGATGACTTTAAAAAAAGTAAAGAAATTGTAGATGAGAAAAAGATAAGAGCGCAAAATGAAAAGGTCGGAAAAGATAGAATTAGATGGATAATTTTGTTGCAAGAGATAGCGAAAAAAGAAAGAGTTGAAGTTACCTCTGATGATGTGAAGGATTGGATCAAAAAATTCGCTCAAAATTATAATCTCACCCAGGAAAAAGCAAAAGAGATTTTGGCTAAAGGAAAAAAATTGGAGGATATAAAGGAGAGCATTTTAGAGGATAAAGTCTTAGATTTACTTTTAAGAAATGCCATAATAGTTGAAGAGGAAAAGATAAAAAGGAGCAATCCATGACTTTAGTTCCCATAGTTGTTGAGCAGACCGCAAGGGGGGAGAGAGCTTACGACATTTTTTCAAGGCTTTTAAAGGATCGGATAATTTTCATCGGTTCTCCAATAGATGATAACATTGCTAATCTGGTCATTGCTCAGCTGCTTTTTCTGGAGGCTGAGGACTCAGAGAAGAATATAAACATCTATATCAACAGCCCAGGTGGAATAGTCCCCTCAGGACTTGCTATATACGATACGATGCAGTTTGTCAGACCTGATATAGCAACCACCTGCGTGGGGATGGCCGCCTCCATTGGAGCTCTACTTTTAACTGCTGGAACCAAGGGTAAAAGGGCAGCTCTGCCCCATTCGAGAGTGATGATCCATCAACCCTGGGGTGGAATTCAGGGGCAGGTGACTGATATAGAGATCCATACCCGTGAAATGGTCACAACCAGAAAAATAATAAACGAGATATTGGCTTCCCATACCGGTCAGTCATTGGAAAAGGTAGAAAAGGACACTGACCGAAACTTCTTTATGTCCCCGGAAGAGGCTAAGGAATACGGGATAATAGATGAGGTGTATAAAAAGAGAAAAAAGTAACCATTTTTTGTGGGTTTCAGAGGAAGGTAGTCACTTTCCCCTTTATTGTGCCAAAGCCAAGATAGAACAAAAGTCAAAAAAAAATTGCTTTTAAAAGATAATGGAGAAATATAAACAGGAATTCATCGAATTATTGGTCAGAAAAAAGGCTTTGGAATTCGGCGAGTTTGTGCTTAAAAGCAAAAGGGTCTCTCCATACTTTTTTAACACCGGAAGGTTCGATGATGGGGCAAGCATAGCTTTATTGGGCTATTTTTATGCGTGTAAGATCATTCAAGATATGGGAGAAGATAAATTCGATATCCTCTTCGGGCCTGCTTATAAGGGGATCCCCTTGGCTTTGGCAACTGCCATCTCTTTGAAAAACAATTTCAATGTTAATAAGTCATTTGCCTTTGACCGAAAAAAAGAAAAAAAGCATGGGGATAAAGGTCTTTTCGTGGGCTCTCAGATAAAAGATGGTAAAAGAATTCTGATACTCGATGATGTGTTCACCACCGGAGAGACCAAATATAATCTCATCAAAAATATCAGCGAAATCGCCAATGTTTCCTATGCTGGTGTTTTAATCAGCCTGGATAGAGAAGAGAAAGATGATTTAGGGAAAAGTGCCATCTTAAAGTTCACTCAAAAAACCAATATTCCAGTATTTCATATAGTAAAAATCTCTGAGGTGGTAGAATACCTTTATGATAGAAAAATAGATGGTGAAATATATATAGATTCGGAGGTTAAAAAGAAAATAGATAACTACCTTTCTAAATATGGTGTTTTTAACACCGTCTAAGTCCTCTAATTTAGGTAAACCTTTGTTAGAATTTTTTTAAGTGATTCAAAGAAAAATCTTAAAGGACTTTTATGTCTTTTAAAATAAAAAAAGCTTTGTTTTTCAAGCCAATTTATAAACTCGAAGAACTGCCAGAACAAAACTTTCCACAGATAGCTTTTGCTGGAAGGTCGAATGTGGGCAAGTCATCTCTTATGAACACATTAGTGGGGCAAAAAAGTTTGGCGAAAACAAGCTCTACACCTGGAAAAACTGTAAGGATCAATTTTTTCTTAATAAATGATAAGATTTATTTTGTTGACCTTCCCGGATATGGATATGCCAAGACCTCCAAAAAGGAAAAAAAGGTGTGGGGAAGCTTAATCGAAGGATATTTTCGAAATTCAGAGAATTTAAAAGGGATAATCCAGATAATAGATATAAGGCATCCACCTTTTCCATCGGATATAGAGCTTTTAGAGTTTTTATCTTTTTATAAAAAATCAGTGCTTGTGGTTCTAACCAAAGCTGATAAGCTATCTAAATCTAAGATGATGGAGAGTCAAAAGAAGGCAAAAGAAATTCTGAAATTGAATGAAAATTCTTTAGTAGTCTTCTCAGCTAAAACCAAAATGGGGAAAGATGAGATCTTATCTTGGATAGGTTCTAAAACTTTAAAAAGAGAGATTTTATGTCAGTGAGGATTGTAGTAGGAACACAGTGGGGGGATGAGGGAAAAGGGAAGGTGGTGGATATTCTTTCTGAGGAGTCTGATATAGTGGTGAGGTATCAGGGAGGGGCTAATGCAGGTCATACTGTGGTTATAGACAACCATAAATTTATCCTTCATCTTATTCCCACTGGGATTTTGCATTCTGATAAGATTTGCGTTATCGGGAATGGAGTTGTCTTAGACTTAAATCAGTTTTTTTTTGAATTAGATGAATTAGAAAAAAAGGGGATTAATACTGTTGGAAGGCTTTTAGTTTCAGATTCTGCGCATTTAGTTATGCCCTATCATAAGTTAATAGAAAAACTTAACGAAGAAAAAAAGGGAGAGGAAAAAATAGGAACAACCAAAAAGGGGATAGGTCCTGCTTATTTAGATAAGATCGGGAGAGTCGGTATAAGGGTAGCTGACCTTTTTGATGAGGAGGTTTTTAAAAAAAAGCTTAAGCTAAATTTTGAATTGAAAAAATTCTTTTGGGAGAACTTCTCCTGGGAAGAACTGAAAGACTTAGAAAAGAAGTCAGAAGATATTTTAAAGTTCAGAGAAAAGTTAAAACCCTTAGTTGTGGATAGCTCGGTCTATTTAAATGATGCTATAACAAAGGGTAAAAACATCTTGTTAGAGAGTGCCCAGGGGACCCTTTTGGATATAGATTTTGGCACTTATCCCTATGCTACCTCATCCCATACCACAGCTGGTGGAGCCTGCATTGGTTCAGGGATTGGCCCAACTTTTATCGATGAGGTGATCGGAGTTGCAAAAGCCTATACCACAAGGGTGGGAAATGGTCCCTTTCCCACTGAGCTCAGAGAAGGAGTTGGAGATATGTTAAGAAAAAAGGGAGAGGAGTTCGGAGCGACAACTGGAAGACCGAGAAGATGCGGATGGCTGGACTTAGTCATACTTAAGCATTCTATTAGAGTTAATGGAATAGATAAACTTGTTATTACCAAATTGGATGTTTTGGATGAGCTTGAATCTATTCTGGTCTGCGTTGGATACAAATATAAAGGCAAAACTTTGGATGAGTTTCCAAATGACCTGAACACATTAAATAACTGCGAGCCGATTTACGAAAAGCTTTCCGGATGGAAAAAAGCTACCTGTGGTTTGACTAATTACAATGATTTACCTGAAAAGGCAAAATCATATTTAGATTTTATTCAGAAAAGCTTAAAAGTCCCAATTTTTATGGTATCCACAGGGTCTAAAAGAGAAGAGACGATTATGGTGTGATTTTTTGGAGTGCAACAATTTATTGTTGCATTTTTTCTGTCCGTCGAGGATACCTTGTTAGTAACAAAGAGAGGTAACGGATGAGGTATCTTTTTTGTGTGTAAGGAGGTAACTCCTGACACCACCTGGAATATTTTAGGGGTTTATCGTAAAGCTTCAGTGTATTATCAACCTACATCGGTAACAGAATTATCAACTAACATGGGATAATAAAACCATAATTGAACGGAGGTGGCTGATGTTACAAAAATTTTTCAAGGAGAGAGCTCCGGTCTCTTGATCCTTCGGATAACCAAGATAGCAAAAGAGCTTGGAGTTTCTCGTAAGACTTTCTATCGGTATCGATCAAGAGATAAGTTTAAGCATCGCTTTGAAGCATATGACCGATAATGGATCCTGGTTTGTTAACAAGGATAAAGCCTTAACCCGGGTGCAGATGTTTCTTAAAGAGCAAGAGATTGGTCATATCAAGACC
>JAUWYR010000009.1 GCA_030615745.1 Candidatus Zixiibacteriota bacterium
TCGATGAATTTGAGGGACAGATGTTTATAGTCATGGAATATTGTGAGGGAAAGACTTTGAAAAAGATAATTGAAAAAGAAACTCTCTCGGTAAAAAAGGTTTTGGATATTGGGATACAGATATGTGAAGGTCTAACCGCAGCCCATAAGAAGGAGATAGTCCATCGGGATATAAAATCAGACAATATCATGGTTACCCAAGAGGGGCAGGTTAAGATAACAGACTTCGGCTTAGCCAAGCTAAAGGGAGCCACTAAGCTGACCACGACCGGTTCAACTTTGGGAACTGCCGCCTATATGTCGCCTGAACAGGCGTGTGGCGACGAAGTTGACTCCAGATCAGATATTTTCTCCTTTGGAGTTATTCTCTACGAGATGGTTACGGGTAAGCTGCCTTTCAGCGGAGAACACGAAGCGGCGATAGTATACTCTATTTGCAACGAAGAGCCTGAACCTCTTGCACGCTATAAAACTGGTGTTCCAGAAGGATTGCAGAGGATAATTGACAAGGCTCTGGCTAAAGATAGAGAAGAAAGGTATCAACATGCAGATGAGGTATTGGCAGATTTGAGGCGGGAGAAGAAGAGTTTGGAATATGTGAAGACCACTCAGATTCCTTTAGAGGCTGTGCCACCCAAACCCAAAAAGAGACTTCTCCCCTTTATAGTTCCCGCCTCGATCGTTTTTATCATTGTTTTACTTTTCTTAATTCTCAAACCTTTCAGATTTGAGATAGTTCCTGAAAAAGGGGCAATAGCTAAAGAGAACTCTTTAGCCATAATGTATTTTGAGAATATGGTTGATCCTGATGATAAAGATAGATTTGCCCAGATGATCACAGCTTTGTTGATAACTGACCTCTCTGAATCACAATATATGAGGGTAGTCAGTCGGCAAAGACTATATGATATTTTGAAGCTTCTGGGCAAACAAGACATGAAGATGATAGATAGAACCGTTGCTTCGGAAGTTGCCAAAAAAGCTGGCGTGAAATGGATTTTGACCGGAGATATACTCCAGACTGAACCGAATATAGTTTTGACCTCCGATATATCCGAAGCCACAACCGGAGAAATCTTAGCTACCCAACGTGTCACCGGAGAGACAGGTGAAGATCTGTTCACAGTGATTGACAAGCTGAGTGTTGAGATTAAAGAAGATTTGTCCCTGCCGGATGCGGCGAAAAAGGAGCTGGATAGACCTGTGGCGGATGTCATAACTCATTCATCGGAAGCATATCGCTTTTATCTGGAGGGAATTGATTACCATAATAAATTGTATTTCACAGAGGCTAAGAAAAGCTACAAGATGGCTTTGGAGTTTGATTCCACCTTTGCTATGGCATATTTCAGGTTGGCTCAGCTTAAAGGGGGCTGGGAGAAGAAAAAATTAATAGCCAAAGCAGTGGAATACTCAGATAAAGTCAGCCAGAAGGAAAAACATTATATAAAAGCTCAGGAAGCATTTGTATCAGGAAATTATACGCAGGCGATTACAGAGCTACAGAAGATAGTAGAACGCTCTCCCGACGAGAAAGAGGCTTTCTCTCGGTTAGGGTCCATTTATCGGAATGTACTTCGACAACCCGAAGAGGCTGTTCGTCAATTAACTAAAGCCATTGAGATAGACCCTCTATATAAGGACCCGTATAACTTGCTTGCCTATACCTACGATGAAATCGGGGATTTTGATAAATCTATCTGGGCTATAAATAAATATATATCCTTAGCACCGGATGAAGCCAATCCCTATGACAGCCGAGCTGATCTTTATGCTTACAACGGGAAGATAGACCAGGCAATTGAATCTTACAAAAAAGCTTTAGAGATAAAACCTGACTTCTATATGTCTCTGGCTAAGCTGGGGCACATGTATCTTTTTAAAAGAGAATATGCCAAAGCTGAAAGCTGTTATCAAGAACTTTGCTCCAGTAATGAAAAAGATAACCGGTCAATGGGAAGACTTTATCTGGCTCTTATCCCACTTTATCAGGGGAAGCTCGAAGAAGCGCTTGAGGTTTTGGACGATGGCCTTGGCGCAGATAGAATGGAGCAGGCTGAAGGAGAGCAGAATGCAAATAAACATCTCTTAAAGGCAACTATCTATGAGGAGAAGAAAAATCTTAAAATGGCTTTAAAGGAAGCTGAAATTGGCAGGGAAATTTATGAAAAGGCCTACCCTGAGAATCCGGTGGGTTTGCGGGATTTTTATGCCTATCTTTTGGCAGAGAGTGGAAAGATAAAAGAAGCTGAAGAAGTCGCCCGGGTTTTGAAAAAGGATATTGAGGGAAAGAATCCTACTTTTATGTATGCTTACTGGCTGACTTTAGGCATTATTGAGCGAGCTAAAGGAAATACAAAGACTGCGGTGACTTATTTGGAAAAAGCAAATGAGGAGGCAACATCTCCGCTTTTTCAGGTGCGGTTTTCTCTTGCCGAAGCTTACCTGGAGTCAGGCAGACTCGGAGAAGCGGTAGATGTCTTGGAGAAGACACTTTCCAGATATGATCAAAGCAGGGCATTAACCCCGATTTGGGCAGTGAAGTCCTATTATCTTTTGGGATTAGCTTACGAGAAGTCAGGTTGGAATAAAAAAGCGATTGAGAAATATGAGGAATTTCTCGATATCTGGAAGGATGCTGACCCGGGAATACCTGAGGTTGAGGATGCGAAGGAAAGGCTGAAGAAATTAAAAATTAAAAGTTAAAAATTAAAAATTAAAAAATAAAGAGAAAAGAGTTAAAAGTAAGCAGTAGACAGTAGGCTTAAGAAATTAAAAATTAAAAGTTAAAAATGAAAAATTGAGAATAAAGAGTAAATGGGAGGCAGTATTCAGATATGATTGGTAAGAACATTTTAGGCATAAATCGAATTTCTTTTATTCCCGGATTCCCGCAAGCTATCGTCATACAAAAATCTTTCTTAAAAGTTTTGAAATAGGTTTGTACTTTAAAGGTTTAAAGTTTAAAGACAGGCTTGATAATTCATAGGTGGTGTCAGGAGTTACCTCCTGACATCTATACCCGTCGGGAGAAACTCCCGACAGTACATGAGAAATATAGCAAAACTATATTATCCAAATACATTTTTGCCCCTTAAAAGTTTTGAAATAAATTTGCACTTTATAGGTACAATATTAAAAAAAACATAACAATTTGATTCAGATAATTTTTGAAAAAGTTGAGTAAGTTTTTTTGTTGGGATTAGTTCAGTTTTTTCAGATTGGTACAAGTTTGAGCGTTATTCTGCTCATATGATAATTTTTTCGCCTTCAAATTTCCACCATTAAAAACAATAAAAACTTTTTTCTGTAACTACCTTCACTTTTTTTCAAGTGCTTATGGAAATCTGAGAATATTGATAAAAAGATAAGAGTTTATTTAGATTTTGTTATAGTTTTTATCTTGCCTTCTGCCCGTATTATATTTAAGTTTTTTGGTAACTTTTAAGAAACAGGAAAATCTTTTTTAAAAAATTTGCTCGAAAAAAAGAATTCGCTTTCTTGGTTGAAGAAAAGAAGCGAGAGTAAAGAGCGCTGAGTTTAAAGGTTCAAAGTTCAAAGGTTTAAAGTTCAAAGGTTCAAAGTTCGAAGGTTCAAAGTTCAAAGGACTGAAAGATGAGAAAAAGAATTGATTTCGATAAGGTTGTTGCTAAAGAATATGATTTGTGGTATCAGACCGAAGAGGGGAGATATATCAGTTTTTTGGAGAATAAATTGATGCTCGATTTGCTCAAACCTCAAGCTGGTCAAAAGCTTTTGGACATCGGATGCGGAACCGGGAATCATCTTTTGCTTTTCTTAGAGAAAAAACTTTTTGCTTTTGGAATAGATTCCTCTTTTTTCATGCTAAAGGAGGCAAAAGAAAAAATCAGAGAAAAAAAAATTGTTATTTTGGCTTGTGCTGAATCTTTGCCATTTTTGGATAAATGTTTTGACACATCAATTATATTCACAACCCTTGAATTTTGTGATGACCCTATACAGGTTTTAAAGGAGGCAGAAAGGGTTACTAAAGAGAGGATTTTTTTAGGGATTTTAAACAGTTATTCTTTGAGCGCAGGCTTGAGGAGAATAAAAGGGTGGTTTAAATCTTCGATTTATAATAAAGCAAGATTTTATAATATCTGGGAGTTAAAAAAGATACTTGAAGGCTCTTTTCGGTTCAGCTCAATCGAGTGGGGAGGAGCAAATTTTTTTCCACGGATAAATTCCCCTTTTTTTAGATGGCTGGATAAGAAATTCTCAAAGAGGAAAAATCCCCTTTCAACTTTTTTAGGAATATTGATTCAACTTTAAGATAAATCAAACTTATGCGGAGGAGATGAGATGAATTGTGCATTGTGTAAGGAAAAGGAGTGCTATCAGGGGAAGGATTGTTTTAATACAGCAGAGGATATAAAAACAAAAAATTTTGACCCGCAGACCCTTAAGCTTATAAAAGTAGCCTCCGAAATAGAAGCACAATATTATATGAAAGCTTGCAGGTTAGAAGAACTTTTATTTTTCTGTAATAAGATGGAATATAAGAAATTAGGAGTTGCCTTCTGTATCGGGCTTGAAAGTGAAGCGAAAATTTTGCAAAAGCTCTTAGAGAAACACTTCGAAGTCTTTTCGGTTTGTTGTAAAGTGGGTGGAGTGGAAAAAGAATTTTTTGATTTGCCTAAAATCAGATGTGAGCAATATGAGGCTATGTGCAATCCTGTGGGGCAAGCGATGGTGTTGAACAGAGAAAAAGTTGATTTGAATATAATTTTGGGTTTGTGCATCGGGCACGATATATTATTTACCCAAAATTCTTTTGCTCCGGTAACGACTTTTGTGGTCAAAGACCGGGTATTGGCTCATAATCCAGTTGGTGCTTTGTATTCTAAGTATTATCAGAATAAATTGAACAGGTTGGAGCTTTCTTCTTGATGCATCGGCATTAGGAAATGCCGATCTCTGATGGTTTTGGGAATTCCCGTTCTCGAATCATCATAGAAACAGCAGCTGTTGAGGTATGGAGCTAATCGCTGGCGCGGGTAGAGGACACAAGTCAGAGTCACCCAGGGATTAGCAATGGATAGTGGATTCTAAGCTACCGGCTTCCTTAGGGGCCGCACCCCATATCCAAGGACATAGTCGGGCCATACGGGTCGCACAGGTCGAAATAACGCTGCATCAATCAGGTTCGGTTTAGTGAACGATATTTCCTTCCACCTAACGAGATACCCTGCGATGTCTTTGTCGGTGGGTTCCCGACGGAATTTCGTGCGAATGTCAAGGGGGCCGGGTTGATATATCGGGTCTCCCGCAATGGCTCCGGGAGGTGCCGCTATGTGAGCGCAGGTTAGGCCTAAGAGTTCTCCAGTCTCATTGTCCCATACAAACGTTCCGAGCGTGCCTACACTAACGTTACGATGACCGATGGAGATGCCGCTGATCAGGATGTCGAACCGCTCCTTTGGATCCGTTGGGAATGTCGCTGGGTTAAATAGGCGTGCGTCATAACTTGCAGATACCGGTGGCTTAAAGCTAATTCCCAGTAGCCTCTCGATATTCGAGGCTTTGCAAACGGAGGTTTCGCCCGTCGCTTGTTTCACCGCGACCACGAGGCCAACAGGAGAACCGTCTTCGGCAAATACAAGGCTCCCGCTATCCCCCGGAAGGGCAAATTGACTCGGACAGTTTGCCAACTATTAGCTCCCGCGTGCCATCTAAGCTAACGCCAGGGGTGAGCCGCCAAGTTCACGAGGTCGGCTCGACCCTCTTGTTTGATTACGGTACATCGGACCGTTTCTCATACCCCATCCGTCTTGCGAACCTGACAAATGAATAGTGACAGGAGCACGGGGCTCCTGACCTACTACTGCTAGTCAGAAACACGTGCTCCATGAACCATTGCTTGAGTCCTTCATCAAGGACTAGGTAGAAACCTTCACAATTTCAAATCCAATTAGTTCCTTGAGAATATCCGTGGCTTTTGCTTCGAGTTCATCTTTCTCAAAGGATATGTAACCCAAGTCCCTGAAGTTCGTGGGGAAATCTACCTCATTCTCTTTCATTATGACGATTCTGTTGTCGTAAAGATAACCTGCTGCGCCCAATTCATATACGACATTTTGACTTGGACGAAAGATCGTCTTCCCGCCCTTATCAGTGAATTCTTCATCAGCCGTAAAGACCAGGATCGCACAGTTGCAAGAGTGCATTATCTCCCTCACCTTACCGCTTATTGGGCGTCCAAGGTTCGGTTCGTCTACAGCAACTTTGTATGGAATTTTGAATTGGTCGAGAATCTTCTTTAGCTGTTCTAGTGGCTTTTTGTTCTTTCCGTGAGCAATAAAGATCGCCTGACCTAGCGGTTTATGGTAGGCTTCCTCTTTCGCACGCGTTTTGGGCCGACCTTCCGGCTCCTTTTGTTCTTCTTCCGAAGGCACCTCACTTTCGTCCTTCATAGGTTCAGTCACCTGAACTTTACCTTTGATGTATGCAGTTAGCGATTCTGCAAAGAAGCTAATGCGAGTAGGACTGCCATGCCTCCCTGCAATTATTGTTCCTAACCCAGCTCCAGTCACTATGTGGAAGAAGCAAACAGCTTGGTCCTTTATGATTTTGTCTGTGTCTGCAACCTCTTCTCGAAAGTGGTCATGCCAATGAGCAGCCACATCCTGCGTGCTAAGAGAATCCTCGTGTTGATGCGCAGCTCGTTCAATCACGGCAGAATAAGCAGGAATACGACGAATAACATCTGTAAGAATCTTTTTACGATGGTTCTCACTCTTAACTAGTTCTCGTCCTGTAGGGGTGAGTTTCAGCCGACCATCCTGTTCCTCACTAATAATATGCCAAAATTTAAATGCCGAAATCTTCCGATTGTCAAGTCTTTTAGGGTCAAGAACAGATTTGGCATCTTTTACAGTCGCGCCGGTTGGCTTTGTAGCCAAGTACCTGCAAACCTCCGTGATGTCATCCAGTGTCGTCCTTATTGGAAGTGAAATTTTCCTTCCCTCCTTTCTATGAGATCTTAAACCTTCGTACGTTAGGTACTCTCAACACCTGACTAATGATTATTGTCTTTTCGCGTAATTTCTTGGAAAATTATCTATTCATAGAAGTTATTATAATCATTTATAGAGACTTGTCAAGCACTTTTTTAGGGGGATGATCGGGCAAGGCGCCCGTCCTACGAAAATCATCACTTACCCTATTCGCAATATTTGATTTGGTTAATTGGCTTTTGGAGTTTGTAGGTCAACCATCCCGAAAGCTATTTGGCTTCCTATGGATCCAAATGGACAAATGAGGTGTGGTTGACAATCTTTTTCGTCAAGCAGTCCTGTGGACATGCTTGACCTACGACTGACTGACTGTGGTTCGACTTTGCCCTTCGGTCTGAGCTCAACATCGAAGACTCACCACCCTGAGCTTGTGCTTCGATTTTGCTCAGCACCCTGAGTTTATCGAAGGGTCGAAGGGCGGACATGCTTGACCTACGAGATTCCCGAAGCATTAGAATATCCGATGTGGAGTATTCTGATCACCCAATGCATCGCAATTCAAGCGTGATGCCACAGGGATCAGGACAGTGGATTACAGCGACGCCCTTTTCACTTTCCCAAGGGAAGTTGCCACCATAGCGTAGGGCAGTCAGATAGGGAGCAATGGCCTCCCAGGCGCCCAGGCACATCCCTTCAGGGGTAGTCTCGTCGACAGTGAATACCTGTCCAATCTCGTGGATCTTACCCTGACATACTCCGTCTTTGATTGTGATACGTACCGCCGCCACTTGTGTCTTGTTCTCCTTTCATTTATCCGGGTTCGTCTAACGATTGATTATATGGTTTCCGTATAACACTCCTTTAATATTGAATCAATAGATAAATCTATAGTTAACACTCTCCAATGTCAAGTTATTCTAACGAGGACTTAAAAAAGTAGAAGAGAGACAATCTTTTTCGTCAAGCAGTCCTGTGGTTCGACTTTGCCCTTCGGTCTGAGCTCAGGGTCGAAGACTCACCACCCTGAGCTTGTCGAAGGGCGGACATGCTTGACCTACGACTGACAAATGAATAGTGTCAGGAGCACGGGGCTCCTGACCTACTACTACTCTTATTCTCTAAGTTTAGATAAAAGGTCGGATATGGAAATCCGACCTACAAATTCTATTTAATTATTGTTCTTTATAAAAAGTTAAAAAGAAATAAAAACTTGTAAAAAACATAAACGCAAATATCGGAATAAAAATAACAGGAAATTCTCTGGAATAATTCCAAAGCCACTTAAATTTTCCTGAATAATGATAATTAAATAAAATAAATGTTCTAATCAAAGTTGAAATTGAAGATCCAATAATAGCTAAAAATATGGCAAGCTTCAAATTTGATTGCACATTATGAGTCGTCTCTCTATAAAATATAATAAAGAAATACAATGAAAATATAGAACTTATCAAAGGTGCAATAATATTAAAAACATGAGAGCGGAAAACATATAAATTAAAAACAACCAGAAAGCCTTTTAGAAATAGAAATAATACTGCAAAAGAACCAATAATTGCAAATATGGAAGCATTTTTTAAAGTTATTTGTTTTTCCTGAACGTAATCTTTATAAAAATAAATATAAAAAACGACGATGGCTAAACTTGCGAATAAAGATAATAATGTGTTAATTCGTGTTACTACAAGATTTATGAAAATTTCTGGAAAAAAGGTAGCAATAGCTCTGGAAACGAAAATATATGAAATTCCAATAATTGATAATAATGTGACCTTTTTTAAATTCATTTTTAATCCGAAATTAAATTGTAGAACGATTAAGTGAATAAAAAGCAGAGACTCAAATTACTAATTTTAGTTATTATCTTTTTTATAAATTATGTATTCAACAAGTAAAAGAAATAACGGGAAAGAAATACTCAATAAGATTTGAGTGTCCAAACCAATAACACTATCTCCTTTGATTAAATTTAGTGACCTAAATAATAGAAATACTATTATACCCAATGATAAGCTTTGAAGTATCCCAAAAATCCAAAACATTTTCTTGTTCATGATTAATCTCTTTATGCTTAAAGATTTATTTAGTGCCTAACCATTGATTATATGGTTTTAGTATAAGAACCTTTATCTACCTCGATGCATCGGCATTAGGAAATGCCGATGTCTTCCAGCTTCGGGAATTCTCCCGCGTGTGGCGGGATCTTGAGACTATTCCCGAAGCATCGAGATTTTTACCTGTTCATCACTGCATCCATGATCTTTTTGTCCACACCGAACTTGCTTAAAAATTCCTCCCTTTCCTTTTTGATTTTATTAACCCATTCTCTGTATTGGTCTTCTCTTCCTTTTTGTTTATAAAAGATTACAGGGTTCAAAATCTCCTTGGGCACTTTTTTCAGAAGCTCTTGGTTTTCAGATGCATCCACATCAACGATCTCGTATCCAAAATCAGGGTCTTTTTTCCATTTTATCCTCTTAGAAAGCATAGCCTCAAGCATAGCTGAGGAATGGGGGATCTTGATTTTAATTGCATTTCCTTCTTTTTCATCTATTTGATCTCCGCCAATATATCCTGTATTCATAAGCCATGTCTCCAATCCCTGGAGCTTAGATGCAAGCTCTGAGAACCTTTTTGCCTGAAGCCCATAGGGACTGGGAAAGAAAGGTTGAGTAAAAGGCGAACGGGTTTTTCCTCTTTCTTTACCTGCAGCAGAGGTTTTAGAGGTCTCTCCGAGCATGAAATATCCTGCTGCCAGCTCATAGGTGGGAAAATGAACGATTCCCGGCATTGCAGCATCTGAACCCTCATCCCGATTCAGTATTCCTAATGATTTTACCGGGGGGATATTTTCGAAACTTGCTGCATCTTTTATTGCCTTCATCGGAATAATGCTTCTTCCATTTTGAGTCCATACACAAAAATCCCAGCCATCCTGAGGAATATCGTATTCATCCACCACATCATCTATTTTCACTTTTCCGGAGATAAACAAATCCACATTTTCAGGCGGTGCTCCGGAGGCAATCAACATATCCCTTAACCGTGCAACATCTTGTGGAGTAAGACGAACCTTGCTGAAATCGAAAGTGCCATCAGGATTTGGAAATACATTTTCCACCCATGCATCTGGATGGGTAGTTCCATCGTAGATAGTCGGCTCAGACTCACGGGTGAGTCCATAGGTTTTGGCAAAACATCCATTTTCGGTGATAGTGCAACTTCCATCAGGCCAGAGCATTATCATATCATCTTGAATCGGCTGAGCTAAATCACCCTGTTTGCCGAAAGTGGTTGTGGTCTTCCCTGTGCCGGAAAGTCCCATGATTCCCATGGTCAAGAGTTTGTCACCAATCTTCACTTTTTTAGCTCCTGCGTGGAGGACCAGACCTCCTTGTCGATATATGTATTCATTCAGCATCCTTAAAGCGCCCTTTTTGCTCTCGCCAAAATAATCGGGCCAGATAACATAGGTGGTCCAGTTTTTTAAATCGACTAAGATAGCTTGATTTCCTGGCATTCCGGGTGCATCAATTCCAGAAGTCATAACCAGGCGATATCTGGGGTCAAATGGTCTTTTAAGCTGTTCAGGGGTTTCAACGAAAGAGCGAGGAAATGATAAAACCTGCTGCATCCCAGCTATATTAGCTGTTTCCTTGTCGTAAAGCCATTGGATGGGCTGGGCAGTATCTCCTATGCCGTAATATCCATTGATCTCTATCAGCTCCCCTTGCGCCTCGAGATAAGCTTTTTGCCTCTCTATAAGTTTTTTTGCCTTATCCGGGTCTATCACGTTGCCAGAATAATTATTTTTCTCTGATTCAGGAGCAATTATATAGGTGTATTTAGCCATCCTGGCCTTATTTTTGGAAAGCTTGTTGATATTGCCATAGGCGGTTTTCATTATGGCAGGGGTGAATTTCAAAGCTAATTCCCTAATCTGAGCCTGGGAGGGCTCGGTGATATATTTAACATTGTAAGGTTTAGGTTGTAATTTGGTATTTTCTTTTACTGACATGATCTTCTCCTTCTATTTTTAAAAGAGTGTTTTTTGCCTAAAGGTTTCAAATCTCGACTATGTGAAATTTGTAACAAAGTAATAATAATATAAAAAGCTTTAAATGTCAATTATTTTTTCTGTAAAAAATATGGATTTAAAATACTTTCGCCTTTAAGATTTGCGAAATTCGATTAAAAAGCTAAAATAAGATAATTTGAAGACAAATAAATACTTAAGAATCGTAAAAAACTTATCTTTCTTAAGTTTCTTTCAGATAACCCGATATATTTCTTAGAAAATCATTTCAAAAAAGCTTAAAGAAAGAGCTTTTAAAAAACCTATTTTAATTTTTTGTCCTGAGGCTATTTTTTTATGGATCACGAAAATAAATTCAAAAAAGTTTTGATTGTGGATGACGAAAAACATATCTGCGAGATGCTTTCTGAGTTTTTCAGCGAGAATGGATTTGGGGTGGAGACCTCATTTACTGGAAAAAAAGCATTAGAAAAAATTGAAAAAAAGGGATTCTCAGTGATGCTTCTGGATATAAAAATGCCCGATGTAGATGGAATAGAGATTTTAAAAAAAGTAAAAAAGATTGACCCGGATTTGCCTGTGATTATGATGACCGGAAATATAAGTGCAAACTCTGCTATAGAGTCGGTGAGGTATGGAGCTTATGATTATATCACCAAGCCATTTGATTTAGAAGAAGCTTTCTCAGCAGTAAGGCGAGGGTGGGAAAAAAGAACTCTCGAAATACAGAACAGGATATTACTTGAAGAGCTAAAAAAGAAGGTTTTTGAGTTAGAGGTTTTATATGAGACAGCTAATGCTATAAGCTATACCTTAGACCATAAGGAACTTTTAAGGTCCCTTCTGGAATCGCTTCAAAAGGTTGTGAAATATGACCTCTCCTGTTCTCTTTTAGTCAACAAGGACAAGGAAGCTGAAATTTATCTTCAAATGATAAATCCTGTGACCAATGGCTTTATTGAAAGTGCCAAAAAGAGGGCAGTTGAGCTTTTTAACACTGAAAGTGAATTAAGAATAAATAAGAAGGATATCAATATAATCAAAATCCCTGAGCTGAAAAAATCCTCTCCTACCAACTTAAAAAAGAAATTAAAAGATATCCGCTCCAACGTGTTTGCATTCCTCAAGAACAATGGAAAAATAGAGGGGGTAATAAATTTAAGTGGTGGAGAAAAGAAAGCTTTCACTCCAAATGATATAAGGCTTTTAAATACTATTGCCTCCCAGATGTCCTCTGCTATTCGTGGACTGAGAGGGGTGAAGATGTCAGAAAAAAGCAAGATGGAAAAGCTGGTGGAGTCGATGTCAGATGGTGTGATGATGACTGATGAGGTTGGAAATATTGTGGTGATGAACCCCCAGGCGATGAAAATGCTCTGTTATAGAAGAAAAGAGGACAATGGAATCAACTTCACCCAAAACTTTTTAAGAAAAGAGAGGAACTTTGACCTTGACCAGATTCTAAAGAATTTGAAAAAAGCAAAGGGTAGGGTTGTCTCTTGTGAGATAAAGTTGAACTTCCCTCAGGAGGTAATCCTTACAGCAGATGCAACTGAGGTGAAAAGCAAAAATGGTCATTTTGTTGGAGCAGTGATTGTGTTAAGGGATATAACCGAGCAGAAGTGTATGGAAAAAATGAAATCAGAATTTATCTCTAATATATCCCATGAGCTCAGAACTCCTTTAACCTCAATAAAAAATTCTGTGAGCATCCTCATCTCTGGTGTAGCTGGGAGTTTAAATGGAGACCAAAAAGAATTTCTATCCATCACCAGAAGGAATGTTGAGAGATTAAACCTTTTAATAAATGCTGTTTTGGATTTCTCCAAATTAGAATCGCGCAAGATGAAGATTAACAAAAAGCTAATAGACCTATGTTCTCTCTGTGATATAGTTTTCAAAGCAATTCAGTCCCAGGCTTTAGAGAAGAAAATAAAGCTCCAAAAAGAATTTTGCAAATCTCCTGTTAAAACCTATGCTGATCCAGAAAGGATCAAGCAGGTTTTGACTAACCTTTTGGGTAATGCTATTAAGTTTACTCCAGAAGGTGGCAAAGTCTTTTTAGGAGTAGGGGAAATTTCAGCTAAAGAACTTAAAAAATATAAATTAAATTTAGATTCTAAAAGAAAGTTTGTTATAGTCTGGGTAAAAGATACTGGAATTGGAATCAAAGCCAAATATCTGGATAAAATCTTTGATAGATTTCATAGGATTGAGGAGGAGGATGAGATCTCAACCCATAAGGTTTGTGGGACTGGACTGGGTCTGGCTATAAGCAAAGAGATCGCGGAGCTTCACGGTGGAAGGACATGGGCGCAAAGCGAGTTCGGCAAAGGTAGCACTTTTTATTTTATTATTCCAGCAATTGTGAAAAGAAGAAAGGCGGTTTGAGAAAGTGTCTAAGATTCTTTTGGTTGAAGATGATGAAGATATAGTAAGAACAATAGAATATGTTTTGAACTTGGAAGTAAACTCCTCTGATTGAGATCTTATCTTCTATCGACACAGGTCTCTTGATCGATACCGATTGAGGACAGCCTGTGTTACCTTTGTTATCATAATAAATCAATTAAAATTTATCTCGATGCCTCGGCATTAGGAAATGCCGAGGAAAAGCTTTTGCAAAGATAAGAAGAAATCTTAGCTTGACTTGCCCCCAGCTTCTCAAGCAAAAACAAGACTTCTGCTGCATCATCATATTCCAATTCAGGATCAGCAGCCAGCTCAGGATTGCGAGAACCTTTAAGGATAGCCTGCAATTTAGAAATCAATGGCCTTAATGATGGATCTATTTGAGGATCGCTCGCTAGTTGCGACAGACGATTTGCCATCTCCTTTGTCTTGTTATCTTGAATTGCCTGCCAGAAAGCAAGACATAGGCGCCCGCCCGGATCATGGTTTTCCCCGCCGTCCCGGCGGTAAGCAAGATATAGCTTAATAGCCATCTGCCACGCTCGGGCTACCGCTTCCTGATTGCCTTGAGCCTGTTCGATTAGATGCAATATTGCCCAGGCTTTCCAGGGATTAGTAGTATGGCCATAAGGTTTTATACACTCAAGTGATCGTTGAATCTCCTCGCGAGCTTCATCATATCTCTTAAGTAACATCAATGGAATAGCTAAACCATAACGCGCGAGTCCTTCACTTTTGATATTCTTAATTTCAACATTTTTATTCGCAGCTTGTCGATAAAATATCACAGCCTCCTCGAAACGGCCCATTCCATTGTAAAGGTTGCCCAAGTGTAGTAAAGACGTGGCCTCTCCTGCTGCGTCCTTTTGCTGCACCTTAATGGCCAGCGATTGCCGATAGGCATTTTCCGCTGCTTCAAATTGATTTGCTTTTTCATGAACCATGCCAATCTGATGCCACGCAACGGCAACCATCTTAGGTTCGCCAAGATTTTCGAATATTTGTCTCGCTTCGTCATAAGCTTTGAGGGCTTCATCATAGCGCCGTTGAGCCAAACGTACCGCTCCAAGTTGGCCTTTTCCAACAGCAACTTCTCTATTATCTTTCAATTCTCGCGATCGCTTTACAAGTTCTTCATAAACAGCAGCAGCTTCCTCCAATCGTCCAAGTTCTATTAGACATCCTCCCGTTTCTTCAAATGTAAGTGCTACCATTCTTGAGGCAGCCATAACTCCCTGATCTGCGAGAAGCTGAGAACGTTGGTATGTCTCATTAATTGGTTGAAGTGCGGCTTCAGCAGCGCCTCCTAATCTCATTACACGCCCAAGCAAAAAATAAGCCACAGCTGTATCATAATCTGCTCCTGAATAAGCTCCTTCACCAATCTGTAAACATTTATCCAGCAGTGCCTGCGCATCCTGCAATGCCTGAGGCAAATTTCCACTGCCTAATATTCTTTCAATCTCCATTCTCGATGATTCAAATCTGGTATGGCTCCAATCCCCTAATTTTACCGTTTCAGCTTCCCGAATCGCCACTACCTGAGCCAGAAGGTGTTGTCTACCCAATGGTGCAATCAATTGTTCAAGCCTTGTAGCCAGGTCTACGGTGGTCTCTGGTTCACCCTGCGCTTGTACATATTCCAGCAGTCGCATCAGGTTTGGCAATTCCAGCAGCGTTAATGTTGCAGAAAGTTGGGCATCTTTGAATTGCTGATCGTATAAGTAGTAACTCAATTGCTTCATACTCTCAACCCATCTTGCTGTGCTGCTGGTGCGTGCAGTTTGGTCCAATTCCTGCCACAGGTAGGGGCACAGCGCGGGGTGAAAAAGTAAGAAGCCATAGGGCTTTGGCTCAGCCAGACCAATTTCCACTAATTCACGAATTAGCAAATCTCTTTCTTCATCAGTTAGTTCTAATACTTCTTTCAGCGTGAATAAGTCTGCACCTCCCTGAAACACGCCCAGCGCCTTGATTTTCTCTCGTGATTTGGGTGACAGCCTGCGTAAGGAAAGCTCCACGCTGGCGAATAGGGAGCATTCCCGTTCGTTGGGGTATTTCTTGTGCAGTTCAGCCATTAAACGACTCAGGTTATCGGTGGTGGGTTGGACGCTAAATTCGCTGATATAGGGTGCCAAAAGCACCAGGCTGCGGGCATGGCAATTTACGGCTTCTACCAGTGCTTCTATTTCTGGTTGGGTATTGCCAGATTCATCTTCTTTGGGCGCTAAATTTTGGACGGTCATGGCTTGGTGCACTAATTCAATTGCGTCTTGTTTGATCAAGCGTCCGAGAATTACCCTCTGGAACTTGGTATCAAATGGGGCAGGCATGACTTCGCGAGAGGTGAATAGCAGACGGGTGCCATCAACTGCCAATAGTTTTTTGCAGAGGTAAAAAAATGTCTTCAAAGCTTCAGGCTCGAACCTGGCTATTTCTGCCAGGGTGGAGTCGGTATTGCTTGCTGCTGGGGGGAGGATGCTTTCGATATTATCGAGGATAATAAGGGTACGATCGTTCTTCAACTCACGTTCAATGGGGTGCAAGGCTTTGGTCAACAAGTCTTCAGGAGAATATTCTGCTACAGAATAGTTGGGAATAAGCTGCTTACCAATTCTATCCACTACGGTACGTACATCATGAACATCTTCAAAGCAAACAAAAGCTCCCCTTTGAAAACGGTTGGTACGTATTAACCAGCGCGCCAGCTCTGCTGCCAAAGTAGTTTTTCCTTCACCCCCTTGGCCGCACAAAACAGCATAAGGCTTTTGCGCGAGCAAACGCTCCAATTTCAGAAGTTCCCTGCTGCGCCCTACAAAATGGTGTTCTGGAGTTGGGGGCAACTTGCCGAAACGATTTTCCAGAGCTTTTTTGTCAATGGATTCTATCTCCCTGGAAGGCACTCGAGTGAGCAGCTGTAGGTCATCCTCTTCCTGGTAAAGCACCGGCACGAACCAGTCCTGCAAGTCTAAGCTGCCGGCTCCAAATATTTTGATGCGAAAACTGTCGGATTTCAAGGTAAGCTGTCCAGCCAACATAGCTTCACCTACACGAGCACCAGTTGCCAGTTTTTGGTAAAAGCTTTCCACAAATCGGCGGGCAGTTTCTACCAGCACCGAATGGCTCATAGCCACGACTGAGGCAACGCCTTCATCCAATAAAGCAGCTGCTACCGAAGCTGTGGGATCTTGTTCAGCTTTAGCAGTTTCACAGGCTTCAAGAAAAAACAGGGGGATACGATGATCTCTGATAACAGCAGCTAACTCCTTGGCATCAATTATCTGCGAACGCCTCTTTTCCAATTTTTGGCTGTCTTGTGGATCTTCAAAGCAAAGACCACCCAATCCCAAATCCTTGCGAAACACACCATGACCATTAAAATGCACCACATGGTAAGGAATTCCTGCCTCCCGTGCTCGCAACAATTCTTTTTCAAGAGCCGGAAAAGTCGGCGGTGAGAGCACAGTAAGTTCTGCCAATTTGCCCAAGCTTTCCAGCGCGGTGACCAACGGCAGAGCACTGACCCGGTGATCGATATATCCTGCTTTTTCATCTTCAGGCCTTGGACTGACCAGCAAAATGCGTATGGGTGACTCAGCCACGATTCCTTCAAAGGCTTTTGTGTTGGGCAAGCGTCTTCGTGCTTGCACTGGCTTCGCACCATGGAATAGATAACTTCTGCCATCATGCAAAAGTTCCCATGGCAGGGTTAGCAGCAAAGTGGCAGCTTCGCCGGCCTCAGCCTGTTTCTTCGTGTCAGCGCCTTTTACTAATTTCGAATCAACGAAAACAGTAAAGCGTCGAGCTGCTCCGGTTTTTGCTGTTTCCCAGGCAATCAGCACGTTACGAACTGATTCATCATTTAAAACAGCATCATAGAGTGCTTTTCCCCATTTAGGCAGTTTTGTTTCTACGTTTTGCGCGCGTTCTTTGAATACTCCTGTGGGCCACATGTAATACCGTTCAAGGTACCAGCTCAACTCTTCTGCTTCAATCGGACCAAGGGGGGAGGTGAATGTGAATCTCACTTTGCTGGCGACTTTACGTTTTCCAGGCTCACTGGGGATGTAGTTTAATCTTGCTGTTGCCTGCGCTCGGCGAACACCTTCCTTTTCAAAAATGCATGGATCGGTAAGGTCTAAAAGTAGCTCTTCTTGAGGTTTTTCCAGAGGTCTACGCATGGGTTGAAGATCATCAGGAAGCCGATCACCTAATGCAGCCAATATTTGAGGCATGGCTTCACTGATACCTCCGGGACCAATTTGAATCTTTATTGCAAGAGGTTCTTCTTTAAAATACAGTTTTAATGCTTCTGGTTCAACACCCTCTAAAAGAAGAGGAATCACTTGGTAATCACCAGCACGTTTTTTCTTGACTCTCAGTGCATATTTTGTTTCCTTCAAAACCCATGGGGAATTAAAAGCGTTAATGCTGAGCACAACAATAAATGCACGGGCTTGTTCAATAGCCTGCTTTATCTCAGGCTCCAATTCATCGCCAGGTGCTAACTCCCGCGAATCAATCCAGGTTGCCAACTTCTGGATTTCCAAGCTCTCGCGAAGAGCTTTTACAAATTCTTTATCTTTGCTGCTGTGGGAAATGAAGATTTTATTTTTAGTCATAAAACACCTTTCCTGTAATAACCCTACCCCTATGCATATTTATGCCGGGATGAGTAACATACACCTCCTATTATCAGTTTCATTTCGCAAAAAATTTAATATACAATTCCACTCCTAAAAGTCAAGAGAAAAATGCCTCAGACTTTTGCACGCTTTGTGATCAACTTGTGTTTATCCAAAGTAAAAACAAATGAAAAATGGAGATTCTTAACAGGCTAAGGTTTACTTCGTAATTTAATGGTGGAGAAAAGCTTATGATAATGCTTATATTAAAACCCCAGTCTCTCCGTTTTTAAATTATCTGTATAACAAGAAGTTAGCTCCGATAGGAAAAAATCAATTGCTAAAAATGGACTTTTAAATTAAATTAAAAGTTAAAAGTTTAATTTTTGTCGGGATACTACCCTTATTGTTATGAAAATAAGATTTGAAAAACTTCAAGCTTTGGGCAATGACTATATTTTCATAGATTGTGTCCGCCAGACCTTAGGCAAAATAGACCTTTCTTTACTTTCAAAAAAAATATGCGATAGGAATTTCGGGGTGGGCTCTGATGGCTTGATTTTAATAGAGTCGGAGAAGAGAACAAGATTTCGGATGAGGATGTTTAACCCTGATGGTTCAGAGGCTGAGTTGTGCGGAAATGGAATCAGATGTTTTTCCAGATATATTTTTGAATCCGGACTTTCCAGAAAAAAAACACAAAAAATAGATACAAAAAAAGGTGTCATCAAAACCGAGATTTTGTCTTCTTCTTTTGAAAAATTTTTTGTGAAAGTTGATATGGGGAAACCGTTATTAGAGGCTAAAGAAATCCCGGTTAAAAGCAAGCAAAAATTTTTCATCCAGGAGAAGATAAAAGTTGGTAAAAAGAAGGTTCTGGCAACCTGTGTTGCTATTGGCAATCCTCATGTAGTAATTATTGTAAAAAATTTTCCAGAAGATTGGAAAGAGATCGGTTCAAAAATTGAAAAGGATAAAATGTTTCCAAAAAGAACCAATGTGGAATTTGTGAAAGTGAAGGGCAGAAAAAGAATTGAACTTCGAGTTTGGGAAAGGGGTGCTGGAAAGACTTTAGCTTCAGCTACTGGTGGATGTGCAGCTCTGGTCGCCTGTGTCTTGAGCGGTAATACTGATCCTGAAATTGAGGCTTTATTTGAAAAGGGAAGTCTAAAGATATTCTGGGATAAAGACGAAAATCACATATTCGTAGAAGGTCCTGCTGAGCGTGTTTTCTCAGGTGTTTTTCTTTTTAGAAATCCCTAAAAAAGATTTTATTGAAACTCAGGTTTATTTTTTTATATTAACTTTGTATGAACAGATTTGTTGAAGAGATTAAAGAAATTTTAAAAACAGAAGTTGATCTATCTGAGGAGGAGATTGAGAGAATAATTGAGATTCCTCCTGAGGAGAAGTTGGGGGATTATGCTTTCCCTTGTTTTATCTTAGCAAAAAGGTTAAAAAAATCACCGGAAAAAATCGCATCTAATCTATTGGAAAAACTTAAGCCAAAAGATTTGATCGAAAAGATATATTCAATAGGTCCTTATGTTAATTTCAGGGTGAATAAAAAGAAATTAGCTGAGTTTGTCCTAACCGATATTTTTGAAAAGAACAAATCCTATGGCAAGGATATTTTAGGAGAAGGCAAAACCATAGTGATAGATTTTTCCTCCCCTAATATTGCCAAGCCTTTTGGAGTTGGGCACTTGAGATCCACAGTTATAGGCAACTCCCTCTATAAGATATTTGAACACTTGGGTTATAAATGCATAGGAGTAAATCATCTTGGAGACTGGGGCACCCAGTTTGGAAAGCTCATCGTTGCATATAAAAACTGGGGAGATGAGAAAAAACTTTCATCGGACCCGATAATGACTTTGTTTGATCTGTATGTTAAATTTCACCAGGAGGCAGAAAAAAAGCCTGAATTAGAAGATGATGCAAGATCCTGGTTTAAAAAGCTTGAGAATGGGGATGAAGAAGCAAAAAAGATATGGCAGAGATTTAAAGACTATAGCTTAAAGGAGTTCGAAAAGATTTACCTGATGTTAGAGATCTCATTTGATTCTTATGCAGGAGAAAGCTTTTATAATAAATATATAGACCAGACTATAGAAGAAGTCCAGAAAAAAGGTCTGGCTGAAAAAAGTCAGGATGCCTTGGTGGTTAATCTAAAAAAATTTAATCTTCCGGTTTGCCTTTTGAGAAAAAAGGATGAGGCAACCCTCTATGCAACCCGGGATATAACAGCAGCTATTTACAGATATAAAACTTACAGATTTCATAAGCTTTTATATGTGGTTGGATCTGCACAGAAGCTCCATTTTCAACAGGTTTTCAAAGTATTGGAGCTTATGGGTTATCCCTGGGCAAAAGATTTGGTCCATGTTGATTTCGGCTGGATAAAGTTTGAAAAAAAGATTCTGTCAACAAGAAAAGGAGATGTCATTTTTCTGGAAGATGTTTTGAAAAAGTCGATCGAAATAGCCTTGGATATAATTCAAAAGAAAAATCCAGATTTAGAGAAAAAAGATGAAGTAGCTTTCGAGGTTGGCATTGGTGCTGTGGTATTCGCTGATCTGTCAACTAAAAGGCAAAAGGATATAAATTTCGACTGGGAGGAGGTATTGGATTTTGAGGGACAGACAGGTCCTTATATCCAATACACCCATGCGAGGTTGTGTAGCCTTATAAGAAAATATGGGAAACCTGTAAAAAAGGATGTCGATTTCTCTGTTTTTTCCTTAGAGGAGGAATATTCGATTATAAAAAAATTGGACGATTTTCCAAGAAAGATAAAAATAACAGCTGAGATGTATGAGCCCTCGATTTTGTGTTCCTATCTTTTAGATTTGTGCTCAGTTTTCAACAGATTTTATCAGAAAGAAAGAATTATAACAGATGACAAAAACTCAACGGATTCAAGGATTTTTATGATCAAAGGGGTAAAGACAGTGATTGAGTTAGGATTAAATCTTTTAGGGATAAAAGCGCCGGAAAGAATGTGAGGGTAGGTGGTAGGTAGTAGGTGATAGGTAATAGGTAGTAGGTAATAGGTTGTAGGCACGGATTTATCCGTGCATTTTTTAGTTACAAAAGTTAAGAGGTGTGTATGGATAAAAATAGATTCTGGTATTATAAAACCTTAGCTCAGAAAGTTATTAGGAGTTTAAAAAAGAATAACATCGATTGTATTTTCTGTGAGACATCTGATGAAGCAAAAAAAAGGATTTTATCGATGATTCCTGAAGGCTTATCTGTTGGTTTGGCTGGGTCTGTTACTATAAAAAAGTTAGGCCTCTTAGATGAGCTTTCCAGAGGTGATTGGAAACTTTATAATCAATACCTGCCAAATCTTTCCAGAGAGGAGAGTGAAAAGATCAGAAAAGAAGGAACCTTAGCTGACTTTTTTCTTAGCGGGACAAATGCTATCACCTTAAATGGAGAGCTGGTAAATATCAACGCAATGGGAAATAAAACAGCAGGTTTAGCTTACGCTAAAAAGGTTATAATTGTTGCGGGGGTTAATAAGATAGTCAAGGATGTAAAAAAGGGTATCGAGAGAACAAGAAACATAGTAGCTCCTATGAATGCAAAGAGATTGGATTTTAACACTCCTTGTAAAGAAACAGGTTTTTGTGATTACGATAGGTGCAGACCACCAGAGTATGATAGGATGTGCAATCAGTTGCTTATAATAGAAGGGGAAAGAGAAAAAGGGAGGGTCACAGTGGTTTTAGTAGGAGAAGAGCTTGGATTTTAGTTATTAGGTGGTAGGTGGTAGGTAATAGGTAGTAGGTAATAGGTTATAGGTAATAGGTAGTAGGTAGTAGGCACGGATTTATTCTTGCTTTTTTTATGTTTGTGTAAAACCATAGATTGATAGTCACGGAGATCTTCTCCGTGACAAAGGATTTAGTTGCTTGATTTATCAAGTCCCCGCCAAAGGTGGGGGCAACTACATAACTTACTCCAAGATCTGGGTGGATGTTATCCCTGGACGGGCAGGCCAATTCCCAGACCAACGTAGAGTAGTTGTAATGAAGTGTCAAGCTTCAGCTTGACTCAAAATCATTAAAAGGTTTTCAACAAACCTGAAGCGATATGTTTACTTCAGACAAAGTGAAAATGTCATCTAAGATTTCAAACACTTTCGCAACCTGAAGGTTGCGGCTACCAACTAAAAATTCCATAAAAATATAAGAACATGTTAGTAAACCTGCCTGCCCGGCCAGGGAAGGTTTACACTCCAAACCACCTTTAATTATTTTCTGTGCAAAAAAGATACAGCCTGAAAAATGAACTTTTATCGGTGCCTTCCGATAAAGAAATGTGAACTTTGCTCGAAAAATAAATTTAAAAAAACCAGCAGGATGCGCAACATAGAAAGGCGGTTAAAAAATGGAAAGTAAGGCAAAAATCCTGGTGGTAGACGATGAGAAATATATATGTAGTCTGATTGAGGAGATGCTGGAGGATGAAAGATACTCCATAAAAACCACCACCGACCCCCAAAAAGCACTTGAGCTTTTAGAATCCGACCCTCAAGACCTTATCGTCACCGATTTAGTTATGGATGTGGTAAGCGGAACAGAGATTCTAAAAAAAGCCAAAAAGATAAGGCCAGAAAGTGTGGTTATTCTGATGACTGGTAAACCCACTATTGAAAATGCAGTATCGGTTTTGAAATCAGGTGCGTATGATTATCTGATAAAGCCATTTTCCCTCGAAAATTTGAAAGCTACAGTGCAAAGAGGATTGGAGAAATTCAGACTCTATCAGGAGAATATTCATCTTAAAGAAACGGTCTCATTATATAGAATCTCCGAGGCTATGGTCTCTACTGTTGAATTGGAGGAGCTTCTTAATTTGATCCTGAAAACAGCAGTAAAGGAGCTTGAGGCTGATATAGCATCTATTTTGCTCTGGGATCCGAAAACAAAAAAGCTAAAGCCCAAAGCTTATTTGGGAATGGGTCCCGATCTTTTGAAAAATGAATTTTTACTTGGGATTGACCCTTTATCTGATTGGGTTTTAAAAAATGCAAAGCCAAAAGTTTTCAACCCTAATCAGATCCATATTTTATTTAAGAACAAGAAGGTCAAATCCTTGATCTCACATCCTCTTTTAGCTAAAGGGAGGATTATCGGGATTTTAAATCTTTTAAGGAAAAAGAAACTATCACCTTTCAGCCCGGGAGAACTGCATTCTCTATCCATCCTTGCTTCAAAAGCAGCCACAGCCATTGAGAATTCAAGGCTTTATGAGAACCTGAAAGAAGCGTACCTGGAGACCTTAACTGCGCTGGCGAATGCGGTTGAGGCAAGGGATGTCTATACCGCAGGTCATACTGAGAGGGTCTGGTATATGGCTGAGTCTTTAGCAAAACAACTTGGGTGGGGGGAGGATAAGATAGCAGAGGTTAGAATGGGAAGCATTTTGCACGATATTGGTAAGATTGGAGTTCCGGATGCAATTCTGAATAAACCAGTCTCTTTGACCTCAAAGGAATTCGAGATTATGAAAATGCATACGGTGCAAGGGACAAAAATTCTGGAGGGGATCTCCTTTTTGAAGCCAGCCCTACCTTATGTCCTTTACCATCACGAAAGATATGATGGCAAAGGGTATCCAGAAGGGTTGGGAGGAGAGGATATACCAATGGAGGGGAGGCTTATGGCGGTGATCGATACTTTCGATGCTATCACCTCAGAACGACCATATAGAAAAAAAAGAGATCTGGAAACAGCAGTTGATGAGATAAAAAGAAATTCAGGGACACAGTTCGACCCTTTTGTGGCAGAGATCTTTGTGAACGCATGGAAATCAAAGATTTTTGACAAGAGGCGATTGGTGATTAAAGAAAAGATAAAAAAATCAAAAGTTTTAGTTTGAAAACCAAAAAGCCAAATATATTTGAAACTTAAAAGAGATTAAATTTATATATAAAAAAGAAATTTTTTTGTTGACATAAATTAAATCAAGACTATATTAGTTTTTTAAAGGAAACACTTTTTACTACATATTAAGTTTTCCTCAAAAAAAAATTTTCTTTTGTAAAAAACTTTTGTTTTTGATGAAAAAAACCTAAATCAAAAAGACAACCATAGGAGCCCAAGATGAAAAAGGAGATTGAGAAACTTGATTTTGAAGTAACAGGATTGACCAACATAGGGACATTTCCTATAGTTGGTGGAGGTATTCATTTCCCTTTGGTGGGGCAGTTAGTTTTGGTAACTACAGTAAATAGGGATAAGATTCCAAATGTGGCACCCAAATCCTGGATATCGGTTTTCGCATCAAAACCAGCGATAATTGGGTTTGGATGTAATATGAACCACGATACTGCAAAGAATATTCTTTCAACAGGTGAGTTCGTGGTGAACATCCCCGGAGCTGAGCTGGCTAAAAAGATCTGGCAAGCAGCGGAGCTTAAAGGGACACACGAAAATGAGATAAAAAAAATCGGATTGACCCCGATCAAGTCAAAAAAGATCTCCTCACCACGTATCGCTGAGTGCAAAGCTCATCTTGAATGCGCTCTGGACTGGACTAAAAAATATGGTGATGAGGTTATTATCTTCGGAAGAGTCTTATTAGCATCGATTGATAAGAAGGTGGTGGAAGCGAGCTTAGAGGAAAGATATAAATATCTGAAGCTTATCACTCACTTGGATGAGAACTTATACGGGGTGATAAAAGAGGTGAAAAGGGTCAAGCCCTGATTGTTTAGCTCTATTATTTTGAAGGGGAATTCAAGCAAAGATTTTTTTTCTTTAGGTTTTATCTACTTAGTTTTGTACTCGCTATCTGTTGGTGTTCCATGGCTGGCAGGCTTCACCAACAGAAAGATTCCATAAGTTATCAAGCTGTTGGTCAAGAAGACCAACCGCCAGCAAGAGAGCCATAAAGGCTCTCCTACGCGTAGCAGAGGGTTTATCCCTCTGCTGTGAACCATTAACTATTGACCATCTGCTGTTTTGTGCCTGCCAGGTCCCCTGACCTGGCGGAATACCTGGGTTCAGCAATTCCAATTGCTGAACCAACAGAACAGATGTAATTTTTTTCAGTGCTGTCGGGAGTTACCTCCCGACAGAGCCTTTTGCGTCAGCCTGCCCGCCCAGGGGAGGAAACTCCTGACGCCACAATATAAATCTTTTCGAGTAAAAAGTCTTTGCCTCTATTTTATAGGAATCGGGGTAAAACAGAGGACAAATATAGCCAATGAAATCCAGCCGATTACCTTTCTTTTTCTGTCCAGAGGTATGGAATCATTTAAGGTTGGTGGATGAGATAAGTTTAACACAAAAAGACCCAAACCTGCCCACAGGAGCCATCCCAACCAGAAATAGCCTAAGGGAATCAAAGCTAAAACAACATATTTTGATACTTTTTTTTGCTTTCTGCCCAAAAGTGCATAAGTTATATGCCCTCCATCCAGCTGACCGATGGGTAAAAGATTAAGCATAGTAACGAAAAGCCCGGCCCACCCTGCAAATGCAGTTGGACTTAAAACTAACTGGTGTCCTTCCGGGACATTTAAAAATAGTTTGGATAAAAATAAAAAGATCAAGGAATCACCCAAAATGAAGCCCTCCTTTGAAACTTCCTCAACTATCTCCGAGCTTGAAAACCCTATTATCACAACAAAAACTGAGATGATAAATCCCCATATAGGACCAGATGCACCTACATCCAAGAGGTCTTTTCTCGATTTAAAAGGTGATCTTGATTTTATCACCGCGCCAAATGTTCCCAGAATTGTTGGTCCTGGAATAAAATAAGGTAGGCTTGTTTTGATTTTCCTTCTTTTTGAAAAGAAATAATGTCCGAACTCATGGAAAAGTAAAATTAGCATAAGGGGAATTGCAAAGGATGCTCCATAACGAATCAAGAGTGGATTGGAAAGTATGTTTTTGTTTTCAAAAAGAACTGCCCCTACGGAGAAGGTGGAAACCAAAGTCAAAAAGAATAGAATGATGTTAAACCAGGGTATTTGTTTTTTTGTTTTTCCAACCTTTTTTAGCTCCAATATCACCTGGCCATTGTTGTCCTCAAAAGAGGTTTTAAATCCTAAGGAAGAAAGTCTTACTTTTGTAACGTCTTTCCAATTCGGGTCAAAATAGAAAGGCTTTCCAATAATCATTATATCTTTTCCATCATGATAGGCTCCGGTGACTATCATGATATCCAAAAGCGCTTTCCGGCAAGCCTCTATTTCCTCTTTTAGCTTTTGTTTAGATTTTTTCACAGGACCATCTCAAGTATATGCGAAGCATTCTTCAGATTTTCTACTCTTTGGATCAACTCTTCTTTTGAAATAACCTGATTTAACCTTAAAAAGTATATCTCGAAATATTGATCTTTTTGATCTTTTGGTTTAGTCACATAGACGACCGTTTTCCCATCTGGAGAAAAAGATGGATATTTCTTATCCATTCCATCATAGGTTAATCTTTTTTGCTTTGTTCCATCTGAGTTCATAATGTAAAGCTCGTCCTCTCCATCTCTTTTGGATACAAATACAATTTTTCGACCATCAGGGGGAAAGGAAGGAAAAAAGTCCTCATTTTTCAAATGGGAGAGACACTTTAAGTTTTCACCATTTGAGTCCATCAAATAGATTTTCCTTTTGTCAAATCCAGCATCGAAGGTTATCTTTTTCCCATCAGGGGAGAAGGAAGGATAAAATGGCAGATATGGTCTTTTTTTTCTTAACATTTTTTTATTCTTTCGATAAAGACTTTTTACTTTCTGAGTATCTAAATTCAGGGTGCAGATTCCTCCATATTGATCTGAGACAAAAAGAATTTTTTTGTCATCAGGGGAGAAAGAGGCTATCCCATCATAGAGGTCGTTTTGGGTCAATCTTTTCTCTTTTTTATTTTCTAAATCTTTTAAGAATATGTCACGGTCATAATTGAAAACTAAAGCCTCTGTTTCTGAAGTTATGTTTTCTTTTTCATAGACGATCTTTTTTCCATCTTTTGAGAAAGAGGGAAACTTTTCAGAAAAATCTTGTGAGGTTAAGCATGATTTATTTCCTCCTTTTATATCCATAATGAATATTTTGCTTTTTTTAATAACTTTTTTTTTCAAACCATAATCCTCGAGTAAAAATGAAGTGTCTGAGAAAAAGGCGATCTTTTTCCCATCCGGTGAAAATTTCGGAGCATAGTCTGCAACCAAATCGAAAGTTTTTCTTTCTATTTTAAATCTCCCTGCAGTTAGATTGGCTATTTCTTCGATTTTTTCTTTTTTGTCTGAATTTTTTAAGACGAACAAAAAATCGGATAAAGCCTTTCTCTTTTTATTCTCCACCCATCTTTCCCCCCCCCTTTTCAAATCTAATATCGCACAAAAGATTTTTTGCCTTTTGGCTTTCAGGATTTAACTCAAATGTTTTTTGACACTCATATTCAGAAAGTGATAGATCCCCTTTTTTATAATATGCTAAAGCTAAATGAAAGTGTGCTAAGAAATCATCTGGATTTTCTTTTAAAGCAAAAGAAAGCAAAGAGATTGCTGAATCGGGTTTTTCTTTGTCCAGAAACTTTTTTGCCTTGTCAATACATTTTTCCTTTTCAGAAATGGGAAAGGAGTGCTCAGAGGGGGAAAATAGATTTTTAGTTCCTAAAAAGATAACCAAATTTAAGGCACAGAGCAAAAGAATACTCAAAAATGGAAAAAGATTTTTCATATTGTTAATATACGAAAAAGAAAAGATTAAAAAAGAGCAAAGACTTTTTATATCTTTTGATAAATTTGAAAGGTATAAGGTTGAAAAGAATCGATCTTCCGAAAAGAGAAATGCTATATTGGTTTTCAATGACCAACTACTGTATAACTGTCTGTTAACTTAAATAGATTTAGCGAAATTATTGAGTTTACCAGCCAAAATCCAAGCTTGCTAAAAAATAAAAGAATTACTAAATTACTTCTGGAATATATACTTTACATAGGGAGAAGAGCTAAAGGTGATCAGGTTTTTTTATTAGGCAAAAGAAAACTTTTTGCTCCCAATTATGAGTGGACTTTTATATCTGAAAAGAGCAGCCAACTTTACAGGAAAAAACGGAATGTTTATTGGAATCCTGGGACTTTTGTTTGGAGTCCCCATCATCTTTTCCCCTTACACCGAATGCACCGTTTTTCTGATGAAGGCTGTGTTTTTCCAGACAGTGGTTTTTGCCCTTTTTATTTTGCTTGTGGTAAAAAAATTTTTAAAAAAAGAGCCCTTCGTCTCCATACCCTTGAAAGTTCCTATGCTTTTGTTTTTATGCTTAGGCTTTTTATCTTTTGCCCGTTCACCATACAGCTATGCTATCTTTGAGGAGCTTTTACGATTTCTGTCATTTTTTTTCCTTTACATTCTGGTTCTGGAAACGGTGACAAATCATAAAAGGAAAGCGGTAGTATTAGATTCATTGACTTTAGTAACTTTCATTGTTTGTGTCTACGGAGTTCTTCAACGTATGGGTTTCTACCTTTTTAACTGGATACCTGCAGGAGGCTTAAGGATTTCATCTTTTTTTGGCAATCCTAATCTTTTTGCTACCTATTTAGTTGCTGTTATTCCTCTTTTGTTTGTTCTCTTTTTAGAAAAAACTAAGCTGAGAAAAGTTATTGCTGGGATCACCTTAGGGCTGGCTTTGGTATGTTTGACCTTAACCGGCACAAGGAGCGCGTGGGTCGCTTTTGTTGCCTCTTTCATATTTTTTATTCTTTTGATTCGGTGGATCAAAGCCATTAGATTAAATTGGGAAAACTTACTTCGATTTGGCACGCTTCTTTTGATTATATTGTTACTTGTAGTCTTTAATTGGAATATGATAGCTGGGAGAATCTTACAAGTAACTGATCCTTTCGGAAGCGTATTCATCAGAATACATATCTGGGAAGTAACTTTGAATATTATCAAATCAACTCCTATTTTAGGAACTGGATTAGGGACTTTTCAGATTGAGTTTCCAAAATTCAAGTATCCCGATTTCGATTTAGAGGTACGCATTGAGAATCTTTTACATGCACACAACGAATATCTTGAGATTTTAGCAGAGATGGGGATTTTGGGACTGGGGATTTTCCTGTGGCTTATGATTAGTTTTTTCGGTTATGCTTTTAAATATCTAAAAAACAAAGGAGGGGAAAACCTTACCGTTGTGGGCTTGATATCCGGAATAGTAGCGGTCCTTGTAGCTTCCCTTTTCAGTGTTAGTCTGAGATGGACAGGCCCAGCGTTTATCTTTTGGTTTCTTATCGGTTTGACTATGGTTATAATTTCTCCTAAAACTGAATCAAAAGAACCACCGAAGAAACCAAAAAAAGGAAGGTTTTCGCACCTTCTCCTCTTTTCAGTAGCTTTAATCTCAATTTTCTTGATTGCTGGGTGGTATATCAGAATGTATCAGGCTAATGTTTATCTGGCAAGAGGGGAGATTTTTTTAAAGAAAGGTATGAAAGGTAAAGCTATTTTCGAGCTAAAAAGATCACTGGATAAAAACCCCTTTTGTGTGGTTGCAATATATCTTCTGGGTTGTCTCAACGTTGAGCCGGGGAGCCTTAATGAAGCTCAAAGTTGGTTTGAAAAACTGGAAAAATTAGCTCCTGACTTTACCAATGTTCATGAGTGGAAAGGTCAACTTTACTTCAGATTGAATGATTTTGCTAAGGCTGGAAAAGAATATAAGTTAGCCACGAAATCCAGAGGAACGATTTCCAACCATAATATGCTGGGCAGGATTTATTTCCTTGAAAAAAAGTGGGATCTGGCAATAGAGGAGTTTGAACGCGCCTGCCAACGGGGTGCTAATTTTGTGAAATCTTTAGCTAAAACCAAAAAAGATCTAACCATTGAGATGAAACCAGCTTACAAAGAAAAAGATGAGATTATAAATGCCTTTATTTACTGCGCTAAGGCCTATTATGAGATAGGTGAGTATGAAAAATCGATTCAAAAGGTAGAGAAAATAGAAAAAGAGACCCTAACTCAGCTTCAGACAAACACAGTGGTACATCTATACACAAACATCGCTTGGAACTATGCCAAGAAGGGAGAAAATTTGGACAAAGCAATTCAACTTTGCCGGAAAGCACTTGGTTTAAACTTCTCTCACCCGGAGATAATTCATTATACTTTTGCTTGGGTCTATTTTAAAAAGGGTAGGTTCAACCAGGCTAAAAAAGAGATGCAAAAGGCTTTGGAGCTTGCTCCAGGGAATCAAAGATTTAAAAAGCACCTTTCGATAATGGAAGATGCGATTAAAGGTAGACTTCAAAATGTAAAGATGGGGGAAATTGAGAAGTAAAAAAGTACACTACCTCAAATTTAGATCTTTTCTTTATCGGAAAGATTATCTTTTGAGGTTTAACTTTTGAAAATTGCGTTATCTGAAAACGGCGCGTCAAAGTTATAGGTATTGATAGAGGTTCAAGAATCAAGTAAGCTGTTAGATCTTTAGAATGGATTTTTTAGGGAGGATTGACTGAATTAGCTGAAGTTTGGCCCCCCTTAGTAGTAAAAAAGGGAGAGCGGAAAGGATAGTGAATTGTGGTTATTTTGGTTCACTATAAAAGATTAAATTAGTCATACCCCAGAAGTGGAACCAAATATTTTTAAAAATATAGTTGAGGAAAGAGAGTTTTCCGTATTATATTTGAAAAGAGCCGAAGTGGTGGAATTGGTAGACACGCTGCGTTCAGGGCGCAGTGTCCGAAAGGATGTGCGGGTTCGAATCCCGCCTTCGGCATTTTTAGAGAAAAACTGAAGTTTGTCTTTTTCCTCTATTTAAAATTAGTTCCAAAAATCGGTTGACGACAAAGCTTTTTATATTATATTTATATACAAATTTTTTAAAGGAAAAAAGTTTGAAAAACAAAAAGGAGCAGTTATGAAGATTAAAATATCTGTAAAAATTCTTCTCTTACTTTTGAGCTTGGCTATGTTAATTATTAATTGCTCACAGGAAAAAACAGAAAAACAGCTTTTTTCTGAGGCTGATTCTGCTTTAGCCCGTGGGGATGTTAAGTCTGCACTAAGAGCTTATAAGGGTATTATAAAGCTTTATCCCCAAACTCCCAGTTCTCCAAAGGCACTCTTTATGATAGGGGTCACTTATTTAGATCAATTCAACGAAGACGAAAAAGCTAAAGAGACTTTTCAAAAAATTTTAAATGATCATCCTGATTACGATTTGGAAAAAGAGTTTTTCGATTATGCCCAGGAAAGTCAAAACAGTGGCAAACCAAAGCTGGCAATTAAGCTTTATCAGGAGGCAATAGAGTCTTTTCCAGATAGCCCTAATAAATATAAGGCTTTATTTTTAATAGGTTTTGTCTATTCAGAGCAGTTACAAGATTACGATAAAGGGAGGGAGGCTTATAAGAAAGTGGTGGATTTATATCCAGATTGCGATTTAGCTGATGATGCTGAGTTTATGCTAAAAAACTTGGGGTCGGATTCATTGCCTGAGGTGTTGAAATAGAGATTATGCGTGAATAGGAAACATGCCAATCAAAAGTATTTTATCTTCCTTTTACATACCTTATCTACAGGGTTATTGCTAAACGCAGAGACTCATTGAAATAAAAAAAGCGAGGCTTTTTGCCTCGCCTATCATTTTAATATGAGCGTGCATTATTTTTCCTTAAACTCCACCCTTTCGAAATCCTCCCAGTCTATCCTGTATTCTTTCCCGTCAGTTATTATGTAGATTCCTTTGTTCTCATCTGTGACATCGTTGGAGTTTTCCAAAACAAAAGTGTTCCCATTTTTGAGAATTATCTCTGCTCCCCAGAAGGAGCGCTTTTTAATCGATTTTATCTGACCAAATTCCACCATAACCTCTAAGTCATTATAATCTCCATCAAGCATCTCCCAGGTGTATTTCTCATCATCGTCCCAGGTGATAAATCCGGTATAAAAGTCGCCATCTTCAGTATAGACTGTTCCATAAAGTGGTTTTCCCCCATCATATTCATCATAACTTTTCAGATATTTTTCACCACTTTTTAAAAATTTCACCTCACCGAAATCGCCCCACTCCACCTCAACTCTTCCGAAATTAAAATCCTTTACTAAAATCCCGCGGTTGGAGGAGTTAACGTCGTTGGTGCCACTTAAATCGATCTCTTCTCCATTTTTTAAAAAGACCGTGGCTGAATTGCGTGAGCGACGCTTGATTTTTTCGATATTCTTAAATGGTATCTCCCAATCTCTCCCATCTTCTTCTCCGTCCAAGATATCAGTGGAGAAAATCTCATCATGGTCCCAGGTGATGAATCCAAGAAACTCATCTCCGTCTCTGGTTACAAGCTTTCCAAAAAGCCTAATCTTATTATCTTTTGGAAGTCCCTCTGGTTCGGTTTCAAAAATCACTTTGTCTAAATCAGACCATTCCAATCTCACCTTTCCATAATCTTGGTCCTCAACCACAATTCTTCTTACAGAGCTTCCGATGTCAGTTCCATATCCTTTGACTTTAACCCTATCACCCGATTTCAGATATATCGTTGCCCTGTGTTTTGAGCGTGGTCTTATCGATTGAATATGCCCGAATTTAATACCCATTGAGGAGCGCAAATACTCTCCGCTTTTGCTCCAGCTAATGCGGAGTCCGAATATCTCGATAGACTCCTCTTTTTCGTAACCCTCGTAATGAGGTGTGCGATAGCTTTTGGTGCAGTCAAGTATGTCCTCCCAGATTCCCTCATTTTTATCCCATGTGATCCTACCTTCGTAAACATCACCATCTTCTGTGTAAATTTTGCCATAGATTCTGCCGGTGGCAGAAAAAACACCAGCTACGTCCAAAAGAGTGAAAAGAAGCAAAAAGAAACAAGCTGATATCAAATGCTTAATCATATTAGATCCCTGGTTTAAAGTTTTATCCAAACAAAATATTTTGTTTGCTTTTTGTTTCAATTTCCTATAAAATATATGTGAAATAAAATGAAAAGTTTCAAAAATTTCGATACTATATATATTGTTTTTTTCTGTTGACAATAACAAAATGTTGTGTTAATTTTTCGAAAAAATTAAGGAGATAATCTTGAAAGTAGTTTTGCAAAGGGTTAAAGAAGCATCTGTTGAAGTTGATCAGAAGGTCGTAGGTAAAATTACAAAAGGGCTGGTTCTTTTATTGGGTGCAAAAAACCGGGATACTGACAAAGATTGTGCCTACTTAGCAGACAAGTTGGTGAACTTGAGAATATTTGAGGATGATCAAGGTAAGATGAACCTTTCAGCCCTGGATGTGAAAGCTGAAATATTGGTTATTTCTCAGTTTACTCTTTATGGCGATACTTCTAAGGGGAGACGACCGAGCTTTACCGATGCCTTAGAGCCTGAAGAAGCAGAAAGACTTTATTTGAGATTTGTTGATTTTATAAAACAAAAGGGATTGAAGGTGGAAAAGGGGGTGTTCGGTGCTAAGATGTTGGTTAAAATTTACAATTGGGGTCCGGTTACTTTTATTCTGGAGAACAAATGAGTTGTTTTAAAGAAGGTTGGCAGATCAATATGAAACTGGAAAAGTTTAAAAGTTTAAAAAAGTTTAAAAGTTTAAAAGATGTAAAATTAATCTTGGCTTCAACTTCTCCAAGAAGAGCAGAGATATTAAGAAGGGAAGGGATCGAATTCGAGATTTTAATTCCTGATAATATCGAAAAGGATGAGCTTTTTGGGGATCCGGTATCTTATGTTTTAGAGCTTTCAAGAAAAAAGGCTGAATCTGTTGCAAAAAAAGTTGAAGATGGTCTGGTCTTAGGAGCTGATACTATTGTTGTGCTTGATGATAAAATATTGGGAAAACCAAAGGACAAAAAAGAAGCTAAATCTATTCTGAAAAGTTTAAGTGGTAAATATCATAAAGTTTACACAGGAATAACTTTAATCCACAAAAAAAGTGGTAAAACCGAATCAGATTATGGGTGCACAAAGGTCAAATTCAACCAATTGAAAAAAGAAGATATATTAAAATACATTGCCACAGGTGAACCTCTGGACAAGGCTGGAGCTTATGGAATTCAGGGAATGGGGAGTTTTCTGGTTGAAAATATTGAAGGTGATTTAGATAATGTTATCGGGCTTCCTTTGAAGAAATTAAAAAAGTTACTGGAAAAATTTATCGAAAAATAAGCAAAATGGAAAGCTTAGGAACATATCTAAGGTCTAAAAGGAGATTAAAAGGTTTAAAAATATCTCAGGTAGCTGATGAGCTGAAAATAAAGCCTGAGTATATTGAAGCTATGGAGAATGACAGATTGGACCTATTGCCCACAAAAGCTCATCAGAGGATTTTTTTAAAGTCCTATGCTGAATTCTTAGGAGTTGATTTTGAAAAGCTTAAAGAGAAGTTTATGGTAGAAGAGAAGAAAAAGGAAGGGGAACAGGTTGATCTTTCATCTAAGACCAATGGTGGTCTGTTTTATATTTTTTTAGGACTTGTCTTGGGTTTTCTGATAATTGGGTTTTTCCTCAGATACGCTGGATACAAAGAATTTCAAAAAGAATCTGAGATAAGTGATGTGGTTTTCGGTCCTTTCCTTCTTGAAAAAGATACTATACCTATAATTGTTCCTTTTTTCCCTGACACAGAGGATAAGATGCTTTTGAGGCTGGAGGCATTTAAAAATAGCTGGCTTATGGTCGTGGGAGATGGTGTACCCTTGTTTAATGGGATTATGGGTGGTAATACCACTATGGAATTCATAGCGGAGAAAAACTTTGTTATCCGGATGGGGAAACCAGAGGTTTTGAGAGGATTTGTAAATGGGCAGATTCTTAAACCATTTCATTTAGGAGAGAATCCCAAGAAATTAGAATTGGGCATAGAAAACTATCTCTTTTTTTTAGATAGCACTTATATCAGAAAGCCAACTTTTGAATCCAAAGAGAAAAAGGACTAAATTGAAAGATAAGCTTCGGACAAATTTTTTGGTTAAAAACTTTCTGGTCTTGAAAACAAGACTTTTTTTCAGACCGAAAGTCATCTCTTTTTCTGAAGTTTTAAACAATGCTAAAAGGGTTTTAATTTTTCTTCCAACTAAGGTTGAGTCATTCCCAATAGCTTTAAATCATCTCAATTTTTTCAATTCTTTTTTCTCTGATTCACAAAAATTTTTGCTTTTACCTTTTGATGGAGAAGGATTTTCATCAAATCTTTTTAAGTTCGAAATAATAAGTTTAAAAAAATCTTATCTGAACTGGTTTTCTTTGCCCAATAAAAGATTTGTTAAAAAACTTAGAGAGCTCAAATTCGATATTACCCTTGATATGGATTTGGAAAGGAGTTTTTTCAACGCTTATCTTTCGTTTTTATCCGGTTCAAGATTACGAATTGGAGTCAAAGGTGGATGGGGGCTTCCATTTTATAATCTGGAGATTTCTTTGTCAAAGGATGGCAAATATCTGGACGAATTGTATGATTCTTTTGTAAATACATTAAAGAGGTTAAAAAGCCTGTCAAACAAGTGAGGTAAGATTGTATTTATCAAAGGTTTCTCTTTTGGGTTTTAAATCTTTTCCTTTTAAAACTGAGATAATCTTAGATAGTGGTATAACAGCTATTGTTGGACCTAATGGATGTGGAAAGACTAATATCCTGGATGCTATTAGATGGGTTTTGGGTGAGCAAAAAACTTCTGTTCTGCGTGGTGATAGGATGGAGGAGGTTATCTTCAATGGGACAAAAGAGCTTAAGCCTATGGGAATGGCGGAGGTGCGTTTAACCATTCATAACGAATCTCAGATTTTGCCCATAGAATACTCAGAAGTTGAAATCACAAGAAGATTTTTTCGCTCAGGTGAGTCGGAGTTCTTTCTAAATAAAGTTCCCTGCAGATTGAAGGATATCGTTGACCTTTTTTTGGACACCGGTGTGGGTGCCCATTCTTACTCTATGATCCAGCAGGAGATGATCGATACCCTTTTATCTTCAAATGTAGATGGGAGGAGATTTTTGTTCGAGGAAGCAGCAGGGATATCAAAATATAAAAAAAGAAAAAGAGAAACAGAAAGAAAACTTCTTGCCACAGAAAATGATATCCAAAGAATTAAAGATGTCATGGCTGAGGTTGAAACACAGGTCAACTCTTTAAAAAGGCAGGCACAAAAAGCAAAAAGGTTCAAAGATCTTCAAGAAAAGTTAAAAGACCTTGAGCTGAAATTATTTAAAGAAAAACACAAGGATTTAATCCTCTCCCTTAATCAAATAGATATGAGGTTTGAAAAAAAAGATAGTGAAAAAGAGGAAAACAAAAAAGAGATTAAAGAAAAAGAAAAAGAATTAGCTTCACTTAAAGCTGAACTTCTAAAAAAAGAAAAGGAGATTTCATCTTTACAGGAAAGGGATTTGTTTCTGTCGCAAAGCTCACATGAGGTGGAAACAGAGATTTTAATAAAAAAGGACCAGAAAAAAAATTTAGAGGAGCTTATAAATAAATCGAGTCAGGAGATAAAAAATCTGAATTCGAAAATTTTCTCAATAAAAGAGGAACTTAAAGAAAAAGAAAAAGAGCTTACTTGCTGGCAGGATCAGTCAAAAAACAAAGAAAAAGAAAGTTTGGAAATAGAGCAAGCACTTAAATCCCAAGAACAAAGACAAAAAAAAGCTAAGAAAGAATTTGAGGATTTGGATTCAATGTCAAAAGAGGTAGAAGAAAAATTAAATAGGTCTGAGTATGAACTAAAAATCGAAAAAAGTAAGTTAGAACAAAGAACAAAACAAAACTTTGTTTTAGCTGAGAAGGAAAAAAAATTAGATTCTCAATTAAAAGAAAATGAATTGAAATTGAACCAACTTTCTTCTGAATATAAAGAGGAACAAAATCTTTTAGAAAAAGAGAGGAAAGCCCAGGGTGAATTTCAAAAAGAGTTTAATTTTCTTTCAAAAGATTTAGAGAATTTTTTAAATGAAAAAATAAGATTGGAATCTGAGCTGAAATTACAGAACGCAGAGCACAAGATTTTAGATGAGTTGCTCGTAACCTATGAGGGTTACGGGTCTGGAACAAAAGCGATTTTAGAAAACAAAAAGAATCTTTTTGGGATAGTTGACTCTCTGGCTAATCTGATAAAAACAGAAGAGACTTATCTTTCTGCAATTGAGCAAGCTTTGGGTGAAGCTTTAAATTATATCGTGTGTGAGGATGAAGAAAGTGCCAGGTCCGCAATAAACTTCTTAAAAGAAAAAAGAGCTGGAAAAGCCACTTTTTTGATTTTAGATAGATTGGAGGATAAAAAAATAGATTTCAAATCTCTTGATGCATACGCAAATCCTGATTTATCTGAAAAAAAAGAATTCGTTTTTTCGCATAAGATAATCGGCTGGGCAAATGAGTTGATTCAGTGCGATCAAACTTACAAGATTTTGTTCGGTCTTTTTTTAGGCAGGGTTTTAGTAGTTTCTAAGTTCGAAAATTTATTTGAAAACCTTTCTTTTTTAGATGATTTTTCTAATTATGATATTGTTTCACTTGATGGAGAGGTTTTTCGCAAAGGTTTTATCTTAGAGGGAGGTGAAAAAAAGGAGGTATTCCTTTTAGGAAGGCAAGATAGAATCAATTCGATAAAACAAAAAATAGTGAGTATAAAAAATAATCTCGAAAAGATTAAAACACAGATAACTAATTTGAGTGAGAAAAAAGGTCAAATTGAGCTGAACCTGAAAGAAAAGGGTGAAAAAATTGAAAACCTTAAACTTTCAATAGATAAAAATGTTCAGGAGATAAAAGAGTTAACTTTTAAAAAGGATATGCTCTTTTCAGAACTTGAGGAAATAAAAGATGTGAAGGATAAAGAAGATTTAAAAATTTCTGAACTTACCCTGAGTTTAAAAGAAAAGGAAAAGGAGAACTTAAGCTTTTCAAAAGAAAAAGAGCTTTTGGGAACACAACTCGAAGAATCGGAAAAAATCTTGGGTGATTTGGAAAGAGGACAGGAAAAAAGCTATAAAAAGCTAAATGACTTAAGATTTGAAACGGTCAGTTTACAAGGAAAAGAGGAAAAGCTTAAATCTGAAAGCAAAAGGCTTTTAGAGGTGATAGATGAGTTAAAATCCGCTCTTTTAGAGAAAGATAAAGAAAAAAAGAATTTTTTTGAAAAGCTTCAAACCATCAAAAGTTACTTTGAGGAAAAAGAAAAAAGAAAAGAAGAGCTTTCACAACAAAAAGAGTTGCAGAAAAAAATAGTTGAGTCAAAAGAGAACATAAAAAAAGGGCTTTTTGATTCGACCACTGAGATTGAAAAAGATTTAGAATCTTTAAGAAAAGATAAGGAGGTTATCTCAGAAGAACTCCACCAGATTCAGCTTGAAAAATTGACCATATCTTCTGAGATTCAAAGGTTAAAAGAAAAGGTGTGGGAGGAATATCAGATAGAGACAGAGAAGCTCTCTTTACCTGAAGACAAGGAAAAGGAAAATATGCGGAGCATCTTGACGATAGAGGAGCACAAAAATAAAGTCTGGGTTTTAAAAGAGAGGCTGAAAAAGATTGGAACAGTAAACCTTTTAGCCTTGGATGAGTATCAATCTCAGAAAAAGAGGTTAGATTTTCTAACCTATCAGCTTGATGATCTTCTTTCTGCTAAAGACTCTCTTAATGAAGCTATTGTTATCATCAACAAAACCGCAAGAGGGCTATTTTTGGAGACATTTGAGAAGATAAAAGCAAATTTCCAAAAGGTCTTTTCAGAGCTTTTTGAAGGAGGGGAAGCGGATATAAGACTTAAGGATGGAGATGATCCTTTAGAGGCATTCATAGAGATCACAGCTAACCCCAAGGGGAAATCACTTCTGAGCTTAAATCAACTCTCAGGAGGAGAGAAAGCCTTGACCGCAATCTCACTTCTTTTTGCAATCTATTTAGTCAAACCCAGCCCTTTCTGCGTCTTAGATGAGGTGGATGCTCCTTTAGATGATGCCAATCTTTTGAGATTTATAAAGCTTTTAAAAAATTTCAGTCAGAACACCCAGTTTGTGATCATCACCCATAACAAACTCACAATGGAGGCGGCTGATGTCTTACACGGGGTAACTATGGAGAAATCTGGAGTTTCAAAGATAGTCTCAGTTAAATTGAAAAAAGAGGAAATAATCGCATAACTTTTAAAAAAAGATTTCATTTTATGTTTGTTTTGAAAAAATTAAAATCAGGGCTTTCCAAAACCAGAGGGAATTTACTTAAAAAAGTAAAGGAATTAGTCGGGCTTCATCCAAAACTCGATCAAAAATTTTTAGAAAAGCTGGAGGAGATACTTCTATCCGCTGATATTGGAGTTGAGGGAACTTCCAAAATCATCTCTGGTATCAAAGAAAAATCAAAAAAAGAAGATATTGGAGGATCTGAAAAAATCGTTGAGCTTTTAAAAGATAATATGAATTCAATCTTCGAGGATTCTTATAAATACGATGCCTCAGAGGATTTATCCACCACCCCTTGGGTCCAGATGATAGTGGGTGTTAATGGCACCGGTAAGACAACCACAATTGGCAAATTAGCAAAAAAATATTTAGATGATAAAAAGAAAGTGTTGGTTGCTGCCTGTGATACCTTCAGAGCAGCTGCAGGAGAGCAGTTGGAGATATGGGCAAAAAGAGTTGGGGCGGATATGGTCAGGTCTCAGTTAGGTCAGGACCCAGCATCTGTTGCTTTCGATGCTGTAAAAGCTGCAATTTCAAGAAAAGTGGATGTGCTTATAGCAGACACAGCTGGAAGGCTTCACACAAAGTCAAACTTAATGGAGGAGCTGAAAAAGATAAAAAGGGTTTTGGAAAAATGTCTTTCTGGTGCCCCTCATGAGATTCTTTTAGTCATTGATGCCACCACCGGTCAGAATGCTTTGTCCCAGGCTAAGTTTTTTAACGACGCTTTGGGAGTATCTGGAATTGTTCTTGCCAAATTAGATGGAACAGCTAAGGGGGGGATTGTGGTTGCGATCGCTTCCGAACTTAAAATACCTGTTAAATGGGTTGGGGTGGGGGAGGATGTTTCTGATTTAGAAAAATTCGATTCAAAATCTTTTGTGGAGGCTTTGTTAGAATGATAAAAGAATTATCTGTAAAAACCTCCTCTCAGGTTGAATTAATAGATATAACCCACATGGTTGAGAAGGTGGTCTCCGAAAGCAAAACGAAATCTGGAATTTGCACTGTATATGTTCCTCACACCACTGCCGGGATAACCATAAATGAGAATGCTGACCCATCGGTGAGAGAGGATATAATAAAAGAGTTGAATAAGATCATCCCTTTCGACGATAACTACTCTCATCTGGAGGGGAATTCCGCTGCACATATAAAGGCAACAGTGGTTGGCTCCTCTGAGACTGTTTTGATAGAGGACAGAAGGCTTGTTTTGGGAACCTGGCAGGGTATATATTTTTGCGAATTCGATGGTCCGAGGACACGGAAGGTGATTGTAAAGATTGTTGAGGGATAAAAAAACTACCTAAGGAAATGTTGACTTAACCCTTTGGGCGGAGACAAGCTCCGCCCCTACACATGCTTTAAATGGTAAATCTTAAAATTATCGTTGTTGGAAAGACCAAATATAAATGGCTTGAACAGGGGCTTTCGCATTATTTTAAGCTTTTAAAAAAATATCTTGACCTGAATTTGATAACAATTAAGGATGAGAAGATCACCTCTTCTAAGTCTTCTGATTTAATCTTAGATAAAGAGGCAGAAAGGATTTTGAAGTATTTTGATAAAAAATCTTTTAGGCTTGTTTTAGATTCCAAAGGGGAAATGCTTTCATCTGAGGGTTTAGCTAAGCTTTTTTCAGGCCAGATGAATAAAGGCTATGGCGATTTTACCTTCATTATAGGTGGACCATTGGGCTTATCACAAAAAGTTGTCAAAAACTGTCATTTTAAGTTATCTTTGTCGAATATGACCTTCACCCACCAGCTTTTGAGACTTTTTCTTTTGGAGCAGATTTACCGCGCTTTTTCGATTATCAAGGGGGAGAAATATCATAAGTAATTGGTTGATAATAACGGACACCCTTGTGCGTTAATTTTGGTTTTTCGTTATATTTGTCCTTTGGGGATGTTATCATCCCTAAGGATGAAAGGGAGAGGACTCCGATAAATCGGGCGCCAGGCTCAACAAGCCCCTCCTCTACTTTTTTGTTGAAGCTGGATATATTATTAGCTTCTGTTGCTGAATTTTAAATTCAGCAACAACATAGAAAAGTTATAAATTCCTTGATTTTTTGAAGAAATATATTAAATTTATTTTTTAAAAATTTTTTACAAATGGAGATGCAAATGTCGAGAATAGAAGTTGATGAAAAAAGATGTAAAGGGTGTGAGCTTTGTGTGATTGCCTGTCCCTTTGGAGTTTTGGCTTTATCAGATGTATTCAGCTCAACTGGATATTATCCAGCTAAGATGGTTAAGCCTGAGAAATGCACTGGATGCACTCTTTGTGCTCTGGTCTGTCCGGATGTGGCGATAGAGGTTTATAAAGAGGTAAAAAAGACAGGAGCAAAAAAATGAATGAGAAGATTTTGATGAAAGGGAATGAAGCTTTAGCCGAGGGTGCGGTTAGGGCTGGATGTAGATTTTTTTCTGGCTATCCGATCACTCCTCAGAACGAGATACCTGAGTATATGTCCTGGAGGCTTCCTGAGGTTGGTGGAACTTTTATTCAGGCAGAATCCGAAGTTTCCGCTATTAATATGCTTTTCGGGGCTTCTGCTTGTGGTATCAGGGTAATGACCTCCTCATCTGGTCCAGGAATAAGCTTAAAACAGGAGGGGATATCCTATATCTCAGGTGCAGAACTTCCGATTTTTTACGCAGATATAATGAGGGGTGGTCCTGGTTTAGGTAATATTGCTCCTGCACAGGGTGACTATTTTCAGGCAACAAGAGGTGGGGGACACGGTGATTATCGGGTTATCGTATTTGCTCCTAACTCAGTAAGCGAGATGGGGAATTTTCCTAAAATATGCTATGAACTGGCGGATAAATATAGAGTTCCCACAATGGTTTTAGCTGATGGACTTTTGGGACAGATGATGGAGCCCATTGTATACAATTTCGAACCTGTGGATCCAAAAGACCTTCCTGAAAAAGACTATACCTTAGGCTGTGCTGAGGGAAGAGAACGCAGGGTTATAAGGTCATACGACTTAAGACCTGGTTATCTTGAAAAAAATACCTTGAGATTGGGAGAGAAGTTCAAAAAGATAGAAGAAAACGAAGTAAGATATGAAAAGATAAACTTAGAGGGGGCTGATATAGTTATAGTGGCTTTTGGCACAGCCTCGAGGGTCTGTAAATCTGCGATTCCCTTGGGAAAGGAAGATGGTATAAAGATTGGTCTTTTGCGTCCCATAACTTTGTGGCCCTTTCCTATGAAGGTTTTAAACCAGATAGCGGATAAAGTGGAGAACATCTTGGTGGTTGAGATGAATATTGGGCAGATGGTGGAGGATGTCAAATTAGCAGTTGAAGGAAAGGCTAAAGTCCATTTTTATGGTAGACCCTCAGGTGGTATCCCAACTACTGAGGAGATATTCGAGCAGGTGAAGAAGATACTTAAAAGATAGATGGAGAGAGGTTATGAAAGAGAAAAAAGTTTTTAAAAGAACAAAGGGCTTAACCGATATTCCGATGCGATATTGTCCAGGATGTGGTCATGGGATTATTCATAGACTTGTGGCTGAAGTTATTGAGGAATTGGGGGTATTAAAAAGGACCATAGGAATTGCTCCAGTAGGATGCTCTGTTTTTGCGGATGAGTATTTTAACTGTGATATGATTCAACCTGCACATGGAAGAGGTCCTGCTGTGGCTACTGGGATCAAAAGGACAAGGCCCGATTGCATTGTTTTCTCCTATCAGGGTGATGGCGATTTAGCATCCATAGGGATGGCGGAAACAGTGCATGCTTGTGCTCGCTCTGAAAATATAACCATAATCTTTGTGAACAACGCTATCTATGGTATGACCGGTGGACAGATGGCTCCAACCACTCTGATCGGTATGAAATCGACCACCACCCCCTTTGGAAGGGATGTTAAAGTGGCTGGATATCCGATTAAGGTGTGTGAGCTTCTGGCACCTTTAGAAGCTCCTGGTTATTTAGTTAGAGTATCGGTTCATAAAGCTTCCCAGGTGATGAAGGCTAAAAAGGCTATAAAAAAAGCATTTCAGGTGCAGATGGATGGATTGGGATTTTCCTTAGTTGAGATCATATCGCCGTGTCCCACAGATTGGTTTTTAACCTCTCTTCAAGCAGTTGAATTTGCTGAAAAGCAGATGATTCCTTATTTTCCTTTAGGTGAGTTCAAAACCCCTTACAAAAAAGAAGAGGTAAAAAAGGAAGCTAAGGAGGGGATTGAGGTAGAATATCGAACAGATTTTAATTAGCAAATTGGAGGGAAGATGTATCAGGGTGTTATAATATCAGGTTTTGGTGGACAGGGTATTATCTCCGCAGGAATACTTTTAGCCTATTCTGGAATGGTTGAGGGGAAATACGTTACTTTTTTCCCAGCCTATGGTGCTGAGATGAGGGGTGGAACTGCTAACTGTTCAGTTGTCGTCTCATCTGAGGAAGTGGCTTCTCCGGTCGTTGCGCATCCAGATACTTTAATTGTTATGAATGAGCCCTCACTTCTCCGTTTCGAGCCATCGGTCAAGTCTGGAGGACTTTTGCTTTTAAACAGCTCTTTAGTGTCAGCAAAACCTAAAAGAGATGATGCAGAGACAGTGTTTATTCCTGCTAATAGCATCGCTGAGAAGATCGGAACTATAAAGGTGGCTAATATGGTTATGCTTGGAGCATTTGCAAAAAAGACTGGCGCAATCAACATAGATTCGATAATAAAGACTTTGCCAAAGGTTTACACCAAAGCAAAGGAGGATATGTTAAAAAAGAATGAGGAGGCTTTGAGAAAGGGGATGGAGGTTTAGATAATTATTCGTCGAGTTTGGAAACTCGACCTACGTGCTTCTTTTTAAACTATATCATCCGTGCCTGTCGGGTCCCCTGACCCGACAGTTTTACTCGCTAGGTCGGGGGACCTGGCGAGCACACGAAAGTCGAGTTTGGAAACTCGACCTACGATTATTATGGTCTCCGATTCATCCGCGTAGCGGAGGTTTTACACCTCCGCAGAGCCATAAAGGCTCTGCTACGCGTTTTATTTTCACACCCACGTTGGGGGGCAACGTGGGTTTATCTTTTTAGGTTGCGTAAGTCATTGGAATTCAATACTTCAATTCGCAGGCTAAAGCCTGCGGCTACCAAAATAGGAGTTTTCACACAATCTGACGTGGGTTTACCGATTACATTTGGGCAACGTGGGTTTACTGAGCTAGCTTACAGTTTTGAAGATAGAGAGGGAAAACTCCTTTTTGGGAAGGAATAATAAATTGTTGCATTCCTGATATTTTTTTGTATTTTTTAAATTATGAATCATTTGTCTGAAAAAATTGAAAAAGAGTTTATGCCCTTTGTTTTAAAGCCAGGAAGATATTCAGGTAATGAACTGAATATTGTTAAAAAAGAACATTCTGATAAAATCAAGGTGGCTTTGGTCTATCCTGACTTGTATGAGATTGGAATGTCTTATTTAGGTTTGGCTATTTTGTATAATATAATAAATAAAAGAGAAGATACAGTGGCTGAAAGGGCTTTTGCTGTGGGATTTGATGCGGAGAATATCCTTAGGGAGAAAGACATTCCCATTTTCTCTTTGGAATCTCATACCCCTTTAAAAGAGTTCGACATAATAGGATTTTCCTTATCTTATGAGCTGACCTATACAAATGTTTTAAATATCCTAAACCTGGCAAAAATACCTGTTTATTCATCTGAAAGAAAGGAGGATGACCCACTGATCTTAGCAGGGGGATTTTGCACCTCTAATCCTGAACCAATGGCTGATTTTATCGACCTTTTCGTGTTAGGAGATGGTGAAGATGTGATCAATGAGATTTTAGATTTAGTCAAGGAGAAAAAAAGCATAGGGGTTTCAAGAAAAGATTTGATCTATGAACTTTCCAAGATCTCAGGAGTCTATGTTCCTTCATTTTACCAGCCCGAATATGACCTTGAAGGTGATTTCGAAAAGTTCGTTGTAATAAATAAAGATGCTCCAGAGAGGATAAAGATTAGAACCTTAGATTTACTCAAGACTGAATACTATCCACTTTTCCCAATTCTTCCCTTTGTTGAGATAATCCATGACCGGCTTACAATTGAGATAATGAGGGGATGCCCTCATAAGTGCAGGTTTTGTCAGGCTGGTTTTTTATACCATCCGAGAAGGGAAAGACCAAAAGACGAGATAATTAAACAGGCAGATATAGGTATTGCTAACACCGGATGGGAGGAGGTCTCTTTAGCTTCTTTGTCTTCAACTGACTATCGGAGTTTAGAGGAGTTGATTGAGGGTTTAAAAAATATACTTTATCCAAAAAGGGTCTCTATCTCTTTGCCTTCCCTATATCCTGGAAGTTTCTCTGAAAGGATTACTAAAACTTTAGCTGAGATCAGAAAAACAGGGTTGACCTTTGCACCTGAAGCTGGAACTCAAAGATTAAGAGATGTGATAGGGAAAAGGGTGAAAGAAAATGAGATTCTAAAAACAGTTGAGACGGTCTATTCTTCTGGATGGAATCTTTTGAAGCTATACTTTATGATCGGTCTTCCTACTGAGACAGAAGATGACCTTTTCGGGATTGTGGATTTGATAAAAAAAGTTTTGAAAATCGGCAAAAAAGTAGGTCCTAATAAATTTTTGAATGTCTCTCTTTCGCCCTTTATTCCCAAACCCCATACACCGTTTCAATGGGAAAAGATAGAGGAGATTGACTTTATTCAAAAAAAGATATATTTTCTAAGAGGACGACTGAAAGATAGAAATCTAAATCTGAGGTTTCGTAATCCCAAAATCTCATTTCTCGAAGGGATTGTTGGGAGAGGGGATAGAAGAATGTGTAAAGTCATCTATTCTGCATGGGAGAGGGGAGCAAAACTCGATGCCTGGATGGAGCATTTTAACTATGATATCTGGAAGAAAGCTTTCGAAGAAAATGAGATTGACTTGAAAAAACTTTCCCAAGCAAAAAACGTAGATAAGCCTCTGCCGTGGGACCGTATTGAGACCAGGATTAAAAAGGAGGTTTTAAAAACACAGAAAAAGAAAACTATTTCTTTCTTACCTGAGGATCTGGCTGAAAAGAAGTCTGAGTTTTTTTTAAAAAAGGAGCAAGCTTATGAGTCAAAAAAGAATTCATTCGATCGCAAGAAGAAAAAGAGGTCTTTTGTTTTAAGGTCTGGGATTGCCAAAACTAAAGTGAGGTTAAAATGGGAAAAAGGGGAAGAGGTCAGGTTCACCTCCCATCTTGATGTTATCCGAATGTTCGAGAGGGCGGTGAGAAGATCCGGGATTCGGGTTGCGTATTCTTTAGGATTTAACCCCCATCAGAAAATTGCATTTGGACCACCTTTGCCCCTGGGTTTTGTCTCTGATTCCGAGTATCTGGACCTTCAGCTGGAGGAGCCATACAAGGAGGGTGTTTTTCATCTTCTGAACAGCGCTTTACCACAAGGTTTTAGGCTTTTGCAGGCAAAGCCGATATTTGGGAAAACTCTGTCTTTGTCTTCGGTGATAAATTCAGCTTCCTATGTTATGAGGATACCCCGACCAAAAGAGGTGCTTCAAGATATTATAGAAAAGATTTTAAGCAAAAAAAACTTTTTTGTAAAAAGAATGGTAAAAGGTCAACAAAAAGAACTTGATATAAGATATAATATACTTGAATTAAGTTGTAAAGATTTTGGAGAGTGGGTGATTTTAAAAACGGTTTTGAGAATCCAGGGAGCTGATTTTGCAAGACCTGAGGAGATATTATCATTTGGTTTTGGTCTGAATGATTTTGAGATAAAATCTTTGATTATAAAAAGGGATGGTCTATATGTTTTAAAAGATGAAAAAATTTTAACTCCGATGGATTTGATATAGAAATTGTCTGGGATAAAAGGTCTTGTGAAAAGTGTTATGATGGTAGCCGCCCCGCTTTTAGCGGGGCGAAAAATGCCTATTGGTTTTCAACAAGTTGCGCCCATATGGGCGGCTACCAACTTTTTAACATCTATTATGATCTGACAGAAATTTTATATTGGCTAAATTGTAAATCTTTAAACCACTTTCATCTTCGATTTGGTGAAAAAAATTAATTCAAGAGAGATCGCTCTAAAGATTTTATACGAAATAGAGACTGAATTTTCTTTTACCAATGAGTCTATTTCTCAATTTTCAAAGAGGTTTGGTCTATCAGATCTGGATAGAAGGTTTATAACAGAGATTGTTGTTGGAACCACAAAATACAGAAAAAGAATCGATTACCTTTTAAGCTTTGTTTTAAAAAAGGATTTGATGAGTTTGACTCCATGGATAAGAAATATCTTAAGGATGGGGATTTATCAGATTGAATTTATGGATAAAGTTCCTCATCCATCAGCAGTTGATGAGTCGGTTAAGTTAGCTTTGAAGTTTGGACATAAGGGGACCTCCTCTTTGGTTAATGCGGTTTTAAGAAATTACCTCCGGGAGAAAAAGAACATAAGATATCCTGGTGATAAAATCGAATGTTTAAGTGTCTATTACTCTTTTCCCGAATGGATGATAAGATCATGGATATCTTTTTTCGGAGAAAAAGATACGATCAAATTATGTGAGTATTTTAACCAACCCCCGAGTCTTTGTTTTAGGGTGAATTCATTGAAAGCGGATTTGGGAGAGTTTGAGGATGCATTGGATTGTTCCAAATTAAAATACAGAAAAGGTTTCTATTTAAAAAATTTCTTTTATCTTGACTCCCACATAGATTTGGAGGGTTTTTTACCTTTTTCTGCTGGCGCAATCTATGTTCAGGATGAAAGCGCTGGTTTGTCGGTTTTACTTTTAGATCCAAAACCAGATGAGGTTGTTTTAGACCTTTGTGTTGCACCAGGTGGAAAGGCTGGCTTTTTAGCTGAGCTCATGGAAAATAAAGGTGAGATCTTTGGCGTGGATATAAATCAAGAAAGGCTCAAAATAACTGAGAAAAATCTTAAGAGGTTGGGGGTTAAAATTGTTAAATTAATCTGTGCAGATGCAAAAGAATTCTTTTTTTCGCCCGTTGATAAAGTTTTGGTTGATGTCCCTTGCACTGGTTTGGGTGTTTTGGGAAGAAACGCTGATTTGAGATGGCGTAAAAAAGAAAAAGATATTGAAAAAATGGCGGATTTGCAGTTGAAAATCCTTTTAAACTCTGCGGATTTAGTCAAAAAAAAGGGTGCTTTAGTATACAGCACCTGCACCCTTAGCCAAAAAGAAAATGACGAGGTGGTCAAAGATTTTTTGAAAAAAAGGACTGATTTCAAAAAAGTCTCTGCTCTAAAATTTATAAGTAAAAAGCTTGTGGATGAAAAAGGGATGGTCAGGACTTTCCCTTTCAAACACAAAATCGATGGGAGTTTTGCCTGCAGATTGGAAAAGATATGAGGATATATCCAAATTTCATAAGAGAAAGACCAAATCTGAAAAAAATTGCATTGGTTTTTTATTTTTTCTTTTTTCTTTTGATTTTTGTCTTCTTGATGGACTTGATAGTTATGCCGATTGTAACCCGTCATGGAAAGGAGTCTGTGGTTCCCTCGGTTTTGAATCTGACTCTGGAGGAGGCAAAAGAGATTCTTAAAAAAAAGGGTTTGGGCTTAAGAGTTATGTCTGAAAAATATATACCTAATACACCTTCTGGTGTGATAATTTTTCAGACCCCTGATCCTGAGTTTATAATTAAAAAAGGTAGAAGAATCAAGGTGGTGGTGAGCAAAGGCACAAAATTGACCACTGTCCCGGATTTAAAAGGCGTTTCTTTGCGCCAGGCTGAGATAATGCTTTCTGAGAAAGATTTGAAAATAGGAGATATATCCTGGACAGCAAATGATAGCTTTCCTGAGAATGTAGTGGTTTTTTCTACTCCTTCTTTTGGTGCAGCTGTTCCAGCAGGGCTTTCAATCCATCTAGCGGTTAATCAAATTAGCGCATCCGAGGTGGTTATAGTCCCAAATTTTTTGGGGAAAAACTTACAGAAGGCATATAAGTTAGCTGAGGATTTCGGTCTTAAAATCGGTGAGATAAAATATAAAGTTGATAACTCACTTCTTCCGAGGACAGTAATAGAGCAAATCCCCAAGCCTGGAGCAGAGGTTGATAGAGGAACTGAAATTGAGCTGGTTGTGAGCATAACTGAATGAGAGAATATAATTTTTTGGTGATGTAAAAAAGGAGGAAAAATTGATAAAGATAGCCCCTTCTTTTCTTTCAGCAGATTTTAGGAATATTCAAAAAGAGGTAAAAAAAATTGAGTCCGCTAAGGCTGATATGATTCATCTGGATGTAATGGATGGTCATTTTGTTCCGAACATCACCTTTGGACCGATGATTGTAAAGGATATAAAAAGATGCACCAAGCTTCCTTTAGATGTTCATCTGATGGTAGAGAATCCAAACTTTTATCTAAAAGCATTTAAAGACGCAGGTGCGGATTATTTAACCATATCAATAGAGTCAGAAATTCATCTTCACAAAACTTTATCTCAGGTCAAGGATTTAAAACTAAAAGTGGGGTGTGCTTTAAACCCAGCCACTCCTTTTGATTTGGTCAAGCCAGTTATGAAACATCTTGACCTATTGCTTTTGATGACAGTGAATCCTGGTTTTGGGGGACAGAAATTTATACCTGATGTGTTGAATAAGATCAAATGTGCAAAAGATTTCATTATAAAGAACAAGCTTAAAGCCGAGATCGAGGTGGACGGAGGGATAAATCCTCAGACTGCGAAATTAGTGGTTAAAGCTGGTGCCACTATTTTGGTTGCCGGGGATGCGATTTTTAAAAGCAAAGATTATAAGAAGGTGATAAAAAGGATGAGAGATTTGGGGAAAATCCAATTATGAAAAAGCTGAGGCAAACTCCGCCTGTGCAATTTGTCAAAAAGAATAGGAAAAACCCCAGTAATTTATGATTTAGAAATTGTATCCTATATTAACCATCCAAGATTTTATCTCAGTTATATCATCCTGGACAAAGACATCCATATAGATTTTTCGCTTGTATGAAAAACCTATTCCTAAAGAATAGGAACCTTTTAGGCTTGTAGAGGAACTTTTATCTAAATATTTTGTATGCTGGTAAACCACCATTCCGCCAAGCCTTCCTTTGACCATCTTGTGAAATTTTGCTTCAACGCAAATTGGAAGGACAACATTGTAGTTATCATTAGTTACCCTCACACTCTTCTCCCATTGAGCAGTATGAGAATAAATGAGTGAGTCGTTAATTGTCTCTTGGATAAAATTGGTTTCCTTCTCTTCTCTTCTTACCTTAACCCTGTCCCAATAACCTTTCAACGCTATGGCGAATTTTATTGAGGGACGGAAATTATGCTCCAAACCACCGCCCACCAGAAAACTTAAAATTTCGTCTCTATTTTCACTGGGCCAAAAATACCCGGAAGATTTTTCTCTTTCAAGAGTGTCAATTGAGCTCCAGATAGAACGAAAATCGTCTCTATATCCAGCTATATTGTTCTCCTGAAATCTTCCACTCACAAGGAAGGTAAGTGTGGAACGATAGTTGGGGCTATATTTGATATTTATATCAGCTCCCCACGATTTTATTTTATGCTTATAATTTCTTTTATACTGATTTTCCGAACCAGAATAGCGCGATGGAGTATCGCCATAGTAGTAGGTGTACTTATACTCACTCCAATTATGAGATGTATCGTTATAAGAAATACTCTCATAATGCAAAGTTAAATCGAGTCTGGTTGAGCTTTTTGGGAGAAGAATAATTCCTATGCTTCCTCTATGTAAATCAGGAGAGTTATCTGTGTAACGATCACTTTTCGATAAATTAATAGATTTCAAGCTGTCAGTATCAATATATCTTCTGATGTTTTCACTTTCTGAGTGGTATTCATAAAAATCATAATTTTTCAAATAGGTGTAATCCAGACCAACCCTTAGTTGCCGAGAAATTTTAATACCGTAGATGGCTTTGAAATTACTGATTGTCTTTTTTGTAGAGCTTTTGGTAAAATAGGTGTGGTCTTGATAATAGTCTGTGTATAGATATCTTTGTTGATACGAATCATGAGTATTTTTCTCATCCGGTTTTAGCTCTCCAACCAAAGCTATGCTTCCGTAGTTGAAAACAGGGAGAACCACCCCGCCTAAAGAGGCGTTTTTGTTGTGGAAGTAACCCTGGATGTTTGTCTGTTGGTAAGATGAGGTGCGAAACTTAATATTGGTTGAATTAGCTTTTTCCTGCACCGATTCAGGAATTCCAACAATAGGATAATTGATTTCAGTTCTCCAATTAAAATATACAAATGTGGGCTCATAATAATTATTATACTGCCCGAATATCTTTATCCTTTTAACATAGGAAAGATAGGCTGGATTCCTGTAAATGTCTGTATAGCCATCATCAATAATGCCGACAAACTCGTCTCCTAAAGCCCTGATGCGCAAGGATGGATTTAAGTAGGCAAAGATTTCATTTGCAGAAAAAAGTAAAAAGAGGAAAAAGAAACTTAAAACAAAAAATCTTTTCATCATTGTTCTCCTTTTTGGATTTCTTAAGATTATAAAAGCTCCAGTTTTATGCTAAAAACAATATACTATTTTAAAGAGCATTGTCAAGGAAAAAGCCTGCCATCAAAGATAGGCAGGCTTTTAAATCATTTTTCTTTTGTTCGTCACAGACTTTTTGGTCCGTGATGACTTATTTATGGTAACGGATAGGGTATCCGTTACCAACAGAGATTTTTCTCTGCCGTGTTCGGGGTAAGGTACCCCGAACCAACTAATTAATTCTATTCTTTTTCGTAAGCTTTGATTATTTTCACCTCTTCTTGTGGAAAGCTTCTTGCGTCGGTTGGAACCTGAGCAATTTTATCCACAACATCCATACCTGCTATAACATGAGCGAAGACAGTGAAATCCTTATCGAGATGAGCAGTTCTTTCTGCGCTCAGAGAGATATAGAACTGACATCCTGCTGTATTTGGTCCTGATTTTGCCATTGCCAAGGCTCCTCGCTCGTGCTTTTTTACAGTTGGTTCATCAGCGATCTGGTATCCGGGCCCACCGGTTCCATTGCCTTTGGGGTCTCCACCCTGAATAACGAAGTTTGGCACTATACGGTGAAAGGTCAAGCCATTATAAAATTCTTTGTTAACCAGATACAAGAAATTCTCCGCAGTCTTGGGAGACTCCTTCCAGTAAAGCTCAATCTCGATGTTCCCGAAATTGGTTTCCATTACAACCACTGGATTTTTCTCCCTTTGAATCGAGCCCCAGACAGGAGCGGATAAATTCTCCCTCCAGTTAGCTTCTGTTTCTGGTATCACCTTTTCAGCTTCCTCAGCCTTTTTCTCCTCTTTTTTCTCTGCTTGACCGCAGGCGAGAAATATGGCTATGACAACAATCAGCAAATAAGTTAGTCTTTTCATAGAATTTCTCCTTTTGTTTTAGAATTAAAAGGGTTTAAAAACTTGAATTTTTTTCACCTCCTTTTTGTTTTTAAAGTTTTACAAATATATAAAACCATTTCAACTTTTGTCAAGTGATTTTATTTTGTCTTTTTAAGTAGCGGACAAGGTGTCCGCTACTATCAGTATAAAGTCGATTTTAAAATTTGACTTATGACCTACGATTCGTTCGCGTAGCGGAGCTTTTATAGCTCCGCAGAGCCGTAAAGGCTCTGCTACGCGATTATAGAATAGTAGGTCGATTTTCTAAAATCGACTTTCTTTTAGTCGGATTTGGAAATCCGACCTACTTTTTAAAAAATCACATCCTTTTGATATAAGAATCATATATCTTTATTCTGTTTAAAGCTCTCCTTACCGCAGCTGAGGCGCGAGGGATATCGATTCCTGGATCTTTAGATTTCAATCTCTTTTTGGCTCTATCCAAAGCTTTTTGTGCTCTTTCTATATCTATATTTTCAAGTGATTCTATTGAGTCTGCTAATATGGTAACCTGGTTTTTATAAACCTCTAAAAATCCTCCGGATATAGCATAATTTTTTTCCTGGTTGTTTTTATCTTTAGCAGTCAATTTTCCTGGAACAAGTGTGGTTATCAAAGGCGCATGGTTAGTTAGAACTCCTAAATACCCCTCTGAGCCAGGGGCTATTATTGAATTGACTTCTAATTCTTTAAATATCTTCTCCGGCGTTACTATGCTGAGTTTAAACATCTTATTACTTGATCCCCTTTTTGATTCTCTCAGCTTTCTCATAGACATCTTCGATTGTCCCAACCATATAAAATGCCTGCTCTGGAAACTCATCCATCTCGCCATCGATTATCTTTTTAAACCCCTTTACAGTATCCTCGAGCTTGACATATTTACCTTCTGTTCCTGTGAATTCAATAGCCACAAAGAATGGCTGAGTTAAAAACCTCTGAAGCCTTCTTGCTCGGGCAACAATTATTTTATCCTCGTCTGATAGCTCTTCTATTCCTAAGATGGCGATGATATCCTGAAGGTCTTTGTATCTCTGCAGAATCTTCTGCACTGTTCTTGCAACCTGATAATGATCTTCTCCAACTATCTTGGGGTCTAAAATCCTTGAGGTTGAAGCTAAGGGGTCGATGGCTGGATATAAGCCCAATTCAAAAAGTTGTCTGGTTAAGGCGGTTACTGCATCGAGATGTGAGAAGGTGGTTGCAGGGGCTGGGTCGGTGAAATCGTCTGCTGGAACAAATATTGCCTGAACAGAGGTGATTGAGCCACTTTTGGTGGAGGTTATTCGCTCTTGAAGTTCACCCATCTCAGTTCCGAGGGTGGGCTGATAACCCACAGCAGAAGGCATTCTTCCCAAAAGGGCTGAAACCTCTGAGCCTGCTTGGACAAATCTGAAGATGTTATCGATAAAAATAAGTATATCCCTGTGCTCTTCGTCCCTGAAATATTCAGCCATAGACAGACCGGCAAGCCCAACCCTTAACCTGGCTCCAGGAGGCTCATTCATCTGTCCGAAAATCAAAACGGTCTTCTTTATTACACCTGACTTTTTCATCTCAAGCCACAGGTCATTACCCTCTCTTGTCCTTTCACCAATTCCACAGAATACAGAGTATCCTCCGTGCTCTGTGGCTATGTTTCTGATTAGCTCCATTACGATAACGGTCTTTCCCACACCAGCTCCTCCGAAAAGACCAACCTTTCCTCCTTTTGGAATAGGCTGAATTAAATCAATGGCTTTTATTCCGGTTTCCAAAACAGATGTTTTAGTTTCCTGCTGTTCAAAAGTTGGTGGAGGACGATGGATCGGATACCTTTTATCGGTATTCTTAAGAGGACCTAACTGGTCTATTGGTTCACCCAAAAGATTGAAAATTCTTCCCAATGTTTCGGGTCCCACTGGAACTGTGATGGATCCGCCTGTGTCTGTTGCTGGCATTCCTCTTACCAGACCGTCGGTTGAGGCTAAGGCTATACACCTCACCATATTATCACCTAAATGCATTGCTACTTCAACTGTGAGATCGATATTTTTCTCTTGGTCCTCAATTTTAATGGCATTGTTAATACTCGGAAGCTTTTCTGGTGGAAACTCGATGTCCACTGTGGGACCAATGATCTGTCTTATTTTACCAACGTTTTGATTTTTCGCATTCATTTTTTAATCTTTTTAGTTTAGGTTTTAAAAGTTAAATCTCTGCATTTTAAAGGCGTTAATTGTTTTCATTTTTGTTAAAATTTTTTCATTAGTAAAGCTGAAGCTTTACACTCCAGAGTTTTAAAGAGCACGAATAGAATTCGTGCCTACAATTTCTTGTATATCTTTTTTTACGTATAAAAAATAGTCTTAACAAATTGAATAGAATCATCCTTTCAACGCCTCTGCTCCGGATGCTATCTCAAGCATCTCTTTGGTTATGGCTGACTGTCTTAATTTATTACGGGTTAAAGTTAGCTCTTCTATCATCTCCTCTGCATTTTTGGTTGCTGAGCTCATAGCTGTCATCCTTGACCCATGCTCTGAGGCAAAAGATTCAAAAAGTGCCATCTGAATTTTGTTTATACAATATTTTGGCAGTAAAACCTTAAATATTTTATCTATATTGGGCTCAAAGATGTATTTTATCTCTTCTTTCCCCTCCTCTTTTTCAGATTCTATATCTAAAAATTTTTCTAAGGTGACCTCAGAAGTTACAGGATTTATAAATTTAGTATAAAGGATATATACCTCATCAACTTTTTTCGATAAAAAAAGCTCGATTAAAAGATTGGTCATACTTTTTAATTGGGAAATTTCAACTCTTCCTTCTAATCCCAAATATTTTTGTTCGATCTCCCAGTGTTTTTTTCGAAAAAAGTTAAAGCCTTTTTTGCCAACGGTTATCAGGCTAATCTTATTTTTTTCATAATTTTTTAAAAAAGATTCTGCCTCTTTTATGATATTGGTATTAAAAGGTCCGCATAAGCCACGGTCAGAGGTTATAAGAAAAAGTAAAGTTTTTTTGACCTGTTCCTTTTTCTGGAAAAGTGGATGAAAAGCCACTCCTTTTACCCTTGAGAGGTTTTTTAACAGATTTTGGAGTTTGTTCGCATAGGGTCTTGAGGATTCCACCTTGCTCTGAGCTTTTTTAAGGCGCGCAGCAGCCACCATCTCCATAGCTTTGGTGATCTGCTGGGTATTCTGAACTGATCTTATCCTTCTTCTAATTTCTCTTAAAGCCTGCATCTTTATCTTTTTTTAAAGATGTTTTTAAACTCGAGGATTCCACTTTTTAATTTTTCTTCAGTTTTCTCATCCAGATCCTTGGTCTTTAAGATAAGGTGCCCAACATCAGGATATTTTTCATCCATGAATTTCAAAAAATTTTTCTCGAATTTTTTTATATCCTCGGTTGGAACATCATCCAAATACCCATTGATCACAGCATAGAGTATCATCACCTGATGGGACAGGTTCATTGGAACGAATTGGTCCTGTTTTAGCACCTCTGTTGCTTTCTCCCCTCTTATAAGTTGAGCTTTGGTCACCTCGTCCAATTCAGCTCCAAACTGGATAAAAGCAGCGAGTTCTCTATATTGAGCCAAATCGAGCCTTAATCTTCCAGCAACTTTTTTGATCGCCTTGGTCTGAGCATTTCCACCAACTCTTGAGACAGATATCCCAACATTAATAGCTGGTCTTATCCCCGCATAGAAAAGGTCGGTTTCTAAGAATATCTGACCATCTGTGATGGAGATCACATTTGTAGGGATATAAGTCGAGATATCGCCAGCCTGAGTTTCTATCACCGGCAAAGCAGTCAAAGACCCACCTCCCAGTTCGTCTGAAAGCTTGGCTGCTCTTTCTAAAAGTCTGGAGTGGAGATAGAACACATCTCCAGGGTAAGCTTCCCTTCCTGGAGGACGTCTCAAAAGCAAAGACAGCTGCCTGTATGACTGGGCATGCTTGGATAGGTCATCGTAAACTACCACAACATGTCTTCCGGTATACAAAAACTCCTCTCCCATAGCACATCCGGCATAAGGTGCAAGATATTGCAATGGGGCAGGGTCTGTAGCTGATGCCACTACCACAGTGGTCCAGTCCATTGCACCGTAATCCTTAAAGATTTTAACCACCTGAGCTACTGTGGATGATTTCTGTCCTATGGCTACATAGATACAATAGATATCAGAGTCTTTTTGATTTATTATTGTATCCAAAAGAATGGCAGTCTTGCCAGTCTGACGGTCACCGATTATAAGCTCCCTCTGACCTCTTCCAATGGGTATCATCGAATCTATTGCTTTAATTCCAGTTTGAACCGGCTCCTTTACAGGTCTTCTTTGAACAACATTTGGAGCTCCTCCTTCCAGAGGACGATACTTGTCTGTGACTATTGGACCCTTTTCATCAATTGGCTGGCCCAATGCGTTGACCACCCTTCCGACCAGAGCCTCTCCAACAGGGACTGAGGCGATCCTTTTTGTCCTTTTAACCTGATCACCCTCCTTTATTTGCTCATCAGAGCCTAAAATCACTGCTCCGACATTATCCTCTTCCAAATTCAGAATCATCCCTATAATACCGTTGGGGAATTCGATAAGCTCGCTCATCATAGCATCTTCTAACCCCCAGATCCGAGCTATCCCATCGCCCACCTGAAGGACTGTTCCAACACTTTCCATCTTAAGCTCGGATTTATATTTTTCGATCTCTTTCTGTATTATAGAGCTCACCTCTTCTGGATTTAAAGGCATATAAATCTCCTCTTTTACAAGACCTTAGCTTTTTTGGCTTTCTCTTTTATTTGATTTAGTTGATATTTTACGCTTCTATCGATTACTTTACCTCCAACCACTACCACCATCCCTCCAATTATAGAGGGGTCAACTTTTTTTTCCATCTCTATTTTCTTTTTGGTTTTCTTCTCCAATTTCTCTTTTAGCTTTTGTGCTAAATCTTCATCCAAAGGCATTGCTGTAATAATTTCAGCCTTTATGATTCCTTTATCCTCTTTTTTTAATGTTCTAAACTCCGAGCATATCTCGGGCAAAAAACTTATTCTGTTTTTCTCTATTAAAAGTAAAAATAGATTTAACAAAATATCTGAGATTTTATTTTCAAATATAGCTTTTAATAGGTTTTTTTTGTCTTTGTCCCGAATCCTCGGAGAGACTAAAAAGTTTTTAAATGAAGGGTCTTTTTCAAAAAATTTTAAGACAAGCAAAAGGTTATTTTCTATAGAATCTGTCTTATGGTATTTTTTAGCAGCTCTGAAAAGTGCTTGTCCATATTTTTTTCCGACCTCAGCTCCAATCATCAGATATTTTCCACCTCGTTGATGAAATCTGTTATCAACTTTTTATGTTTTTCTTCATCTAATTTTTCTTGAAGGATTTTTTCTGTTACCGCCAGCGTCATATCAACCAAATCATCTCTGAGTTGAACCTTAGCCTTTTCCACATCCCTTTGAAGTTCTTCTTTTGCTCTTTGGATTAAGATCTGGGCATCTTTTCTTGCAGCCTCTTTAATATCTAAAGCCATCTTCTGTCCTTCTTTTGCTGCTTCCTGTATCTTTTTCCGAGCTAAAGAATCTATATCCTTTAACTTAGCCTCATATTTAGAGGTCAGGTTCTCCATCTCAAATTTCTTTTGTCCGATGGTGTCAAACTCAGATTTAATCTTTGATTTTCTTTCATCCAGCAGTCTCAAAAGAGGTTTCCAGGCAAACTTTTTTAAAATCCACAAAGCGATTAAGAATCCGATAATCTGAGTTACAATTTGAGCCAATTCCAAATTCATTTAGTTCTCCTTGAAAGCAAGGTAGTTGCCCCCCGTCTTTTAGACGGGGGGCATTTTTTTAAGATATCTTTCCCTGCAATATGAAAACAGTCACCAGAGCATAAATAGTCAGAGCTTCAAGAAGTGCACATCCGATGATCATTCCAGTCTGAATACGAGTAGCAGCTTCAGGCTGACGTCCCATCGCTTCCATAGCTGCGGAGACTGCTCGACCCAAGCCGAAAGCAGACCCGATTGCTGCTATGGCTAATCCGATCGGTAAAGTTAATGCTAATGCAATCTGATAGGTCATCTGACCTCCTTTCTTTTTTTAAAAAAGTTTTTTTCAATGTTGTTCATGTGGCATCATCAGTGAAAAATATATAGTTGAAAGTAGAGTGAAAACTAAAGCCTGAATAGTTGCGAAAAGAATGTTTAAAAAGATGAAAGGCACCTGCAGAGGAAGTCCAATCGGAGCCTTTAAGAAACTTAAGGAAGCTACTCCTAATCCAACGAAAACCGCAACCAAAATATCCTCTCCCATTATATTTCCAAAAAGACGCACAGATAAGCTTAGAGGCTTTATGAATTCCTCGAGTAGGTGAATGGGTAAATTCAGAGGGACTAAGACCCATCCTACGACATCCTTAGGCTCTCCTGATAGGTGTGAGAGATAGCCTAAGATGCCAAATGACCTTATTCCAGTATATTGGACATAGAAAAATACGCAAATGGCTAAAGCTACGGTGGTGTTTATATTTGAAGTTGGAGATTTCATAATTGGCAGAAGACCCAATAAGTTCATACAAATTATATAGATGAATAATGTGCCCAAAAATGGTGTAAATCTTCTCCCTTTTGGTCCTAAAACTCCACACACGAAATTATCAAGGCTTTCCACACAATACTCAACGAAATTCTGCAAACCTTCTGGGATTAGTCTGCTTTTTCGAGAAGCTAAATAAGCAATAGTTCCTAAAAAAGCAACCACCAATAATGAGAAAACTAAATTCTCCCAGGTGTGCAAAAATTGAACAAAAGCTTTTTCACTATATTTCTGGTAAAGGAGTGTGACAAAATTTGGTAGCTCTGGTTGACCAGAGGGGTGAGTCTGGCTTGTGTTATCTCCAACAGCAGAAAGAATTAAAAATAAAAAGTTCGACAGCATGGTCTTTTAACCTTTAGATTTTTTTTCTAAAGACCCTAAGGATGATTGCTTTTCAGCAGAGATTGAGATAATCCACCTTCCTAAAGCTTTTAAAAATATCACCACAAAAATAAGGGTGAATCCAGAAAGAAGGCTTAAAACAGGGAAATAGTCTGTTCTCAAAAGAAAATAACCCAAAAGGTAAAGCAAAGGGAACTTAACTAAGATAATCAAGGCTATTTTAGTGTTTTTTGGCTTTTGGGCACCTAAAGCTTCTTTTATAAGGTTTGTTAAAAAATATAAGTTCAGACAACTCCATCCACAACCAGCTAAAATCCCTGAGCCGAATTTGAAATCATAATAAAAAGTTACGCAGACAAAGAGTATTACTGAGACAACCAGTGAAGTTTTTATTACCCTGTGGATAAATTCTATGCCCATCGAAGATCCTTCGGATGTTATTTGTTATTCTCCTTCATTGCTCTCACTATTATATTATATACTTGCTTTCCACTTGCAATAAAGCCAAATGTGATGAAAAGAATCATCAGATAGGGTTCTGTTCCAAATTTTTTATCTAAAAAACTACCGATGAGATATCCGAGAATAGGACCAGCAGCCAACATAAATGGTATGGTGGTTAAAAGCCCTATCTGTTTATATTGCTTATACTTATCTTCCTCGTTTTTTTGCACACTAAAAGCCTTTCAGTTCCCTGTTGGTCTTAAGACCAACAGATAGCAAAAAGTTTTATCTCAAAAAATTGACTCAAATATTATATATTAAGTCTAAAAAAAGTCAAGGACTTTTTAGACTTAAACTGCATAAGAATAAGCAATTTCTTAAGATTTTTCTTGACTTAAAGTTATTTTTTTGTAAATTTTATTAAAACATCAATTTTTGTGATAGGGGTTTTTAAACTGGGATTTTAGACTTTATTTAAGAAGGTGTAAGATGAAAAAGGTTTTTTGGTTCATTTTATTTTTAATACTTTCAAGTTTTTTGGGATCGAATAATCTTTATTCAAGGGATATGAGTTCTCAAAAGTTCGAAGAAAGAGGCTCTCAAAGACTTTTTAATCAAGACGTGGTGGCTCAGCAAAGGGTTCAGCGGAGATGGAATGGTAATTTCTGTATCACTAACTGGGGATTTTTTGGAAGCCAGATGAGGAGTTTTTATGAATCTGTTGGGTGTTGGTTCTGCGACCATCCGGATGACCCTTATTATCCTGCTGAATCTTTTGAATTTCCATCTGGGTCTGGCTTGGAATATCTTTTTCAGGGTTCTTTGTGGATTGGTGGGATAGTTAATGAGGAGACTTTGGTTACAGTTGGATGTGATGGCTGGTTCTGGATCTATGAGATGGCACCGGAGGCAGGAGCTGGTGGAAGTATCACAGAAAGTGAGGGACCCTACGGTGATCAGGAATGTATAGCTGTTTATTATGACACCGCTGTCCCTCCGCCTTTGAGCCCCTGGCCAGTTCCAATGGATTGGGACTGCAGGGAGCATATTCCTTTAAATCTGAAGATCACTCAGCATTCATATTCCTGGGAGATTCCTCCATTTGACGACTTTGTGATTATAGAGTTCTGGCTAAATAATATTGGGATAGATTCAATTCAAAAGAGCTATATTGGATTTTTTATGGATATGGATATAATGCATATGGATGAGAGTCCATACGCCCCAGAAGCAGGTGCTCAGGATGACGTTACAGGTTTTTTAAAAGAGTTCGAAACTTTACCAGGGGAAACAACAAAAGTAGATATATTCTGGGCTGCGGACAACAATGGTCAACCTTATGATGGAGTTTTCACTGAGAAAAGCCCAATAGGGGTAATAGGATTGAAACTCTTAGATTGCTCAAATCCAAATCCTGAAATCTCTTTCAATTGGTGGATATCTAATGGTATAGGTCATCCCCAGGATTGGGGTCCTTGGAAAGAGTCGAGTCTGGCGAGATGGAGAGAGATTAAGCCTTATGGAGGTATACCCTATTTTCCTGATGGGGTTTTGGGCACCCCAGGGGGCGATCTATCCAAGTATTTTATTCTTTCTAATGGAGAAATAGACTATGACCAAATATTTAGCGCTCAAGATCATACTGCTGAAGGTTGGCTGCCACCGAGTCCCAAGGGATATGATTTCGCTGACGGATTTGACAGCAAGTTTTTATTTTCCTTTGGTCCTCTTGATGTTCCTCCTGGCGATTCCATATTCGCAGTGATTGCGGTTGTAGCAGGAGACAGTTTCCACAGAGACCCAACTAACCGAGACAATCTTCCACTTTATCCAGAAATATATTACCAGAATTTGGATTTCTCTGACTTAGTGGAAAATACTCAGAGAGCTTTGGTTGTTTACCACAGTGGATATGCTTTGTCGCCTCCGATTTTCATAAACGAGTTTATGGCAGATAATTATAGTTTCATACAGGATGAAGCAGGTGACTACGATGGCTGGCTGGAGTTGTACAATCCTGGAGCTGAGACGATGAACTTAGGTGGAATGTATCTGACAGATGATTTTT
>JAUWYR010000045.1 GCA_030615745.1 Candidatus Zixiibacteriota bacterium
AAAAAGCCTGAGCGTGCTTCATCTATCTGATATTGTGCTTTCTTGATTTTTTGTCTTGACTGAAGAAGGCTTTTGTTATTCTCTTGTGCGAACTTTAAACTCTGCTTTAGAGTTAAAAAGAGTGTGTCTTTAACCTGTGCAAATCCAAAATTTATCCATAAAAATGAAACCGTCAAAAAAACCACAAAAGATTTGAAAAACATCTTCACCTCCAAATTTCTAAACGATCTCCTCAAAGGGTAAAATTAGCATCCTTATTCCCTCCCCGGGGAACTCCTCCCGAATCCTTTTTATCTCTTCTGCAATTTCATTTTTCTTCTCTTCTTCTAAAGCACACATAATAGCAATATTCACCGCAGGCCAGACCTCATCATCAAAATGAGGACCAGTCTCGCCCACACCTTTAACTTTATCCCACCTTGTGTAATGTGAGACTTCATGTTTTTTTAAAAGTTCAATCACCTCTGGCTCTAATGCGGAGTTAAAAATAAGAAAGACCAACTTTTTCACTTTTATTCTCCTGAATTTGTTTTCACACCTTTAGAGAGATCAACTATCATTATCACTCCACTCACATTTCCCTTTTCACTTTCTCCTCAATTATTGTGTAAATAGTTGGGACAAAAATTAAGGTCAAAACAGTTGAGGCTAAAAGACCTGATATAACAGCAATTGCCATGGGTGATCGCATTTCAGCACCTTCACCTAATCCAATAGCCATGGGAACTAAAGCTATCATAGTTGTCAAAGATGTCATAAGGATCGGGCGCAAACGAGTTCTTCCAGCTTTTACTACTGCCTCGTGTAGCTCAAATCCCCTTTTTCTCAAAATATTGGTATAATCTACCAGAAGTATCGCATTTGAGACCACAATTCCCGCCATCATAATAACCCCAATCAAAGAGACGATATTTACGGAGTGACCAGTTAAGAAAAGACCCCAGATCACCCCGATTATACCCAAAGGCACCGAGAACATAATGATAAAAGGGTCCAAAAGGGATTCAAACTGGGCTGCCAAAACCATATATACTAAAGCTACAGCCAGAAGCAAAGCCAAAAACAAAATCTTGAAGGATTCCTGCTGGTCTTTATAGGTTCCTGTGACTTCAACACTGAAGTCCTCAGGGACCTCAATGCTTCTTTTTATCTCAGATTCTATCTCAGCTGCCACACTTCCTGCGGGACGACCCCATACCTGAGCTAAAACATTTAAGACCCTCTCCTGATTTTTTCTATCAATTTTAACCGGCCCTTCCGCTTTAACAACTTTTGCCACATTGGAGAGGGGGATCTGCTTGCCAGAATAAGATGTTATAAATACTCGGTCTAAATCCAAAAGATTTTTTCTGTCGCTTTCCTGCAGTTGAACCAAAATATTGTATTCCTTTCCAAGTTTAGGATCACGATACAAAGAGGCAACAGTCCCCTTAATATTGGTCTTTATAGTGTTAGCTATCTGGGCTAAGTTTAAGCCTAAAGCAGAAGCTCTTTCACGATCGATTATAATCTGAAGCTCTGGTAATCCCTCTTCCCGGTCAATCCTGACATCTCTGGTTCCAGGGGTGGTTTTGATAATTTCTGCAACTTCCTCAGCGATCCTGCGCGAGGTTTCCAAATCATAACCTCTGATCTCCACCACAATTGGAGCAGGAGCACCTAAAGAGCTCATCCAACCCATGCTTTCGATGCTGAATTTAATATCCGCATCTGGGATATCCTTAACCTTTGAACGCAAAAGTTCAACGACCTCAAAGATGGAACGGCTACGTTTGGAGAGGGGTACAAGTTCTACCCATACATTAGCAGCATGAGACCCGGTTACCCCCTGAAAAATGGCATCCAAAGCTTCCATTCCCTCGCCGCTTAGCCCACTGCTGACCGCAATGATCTTTAATTCAGGCACATTTTTAATAATTATCTCCTCTATCTGAGCCATAACCTGATTCGTCCTTTTCAAATCTGTCCCTACTGGCATCTTAAGCAAGATCTGAAAATATCCCTGATCTACCTGAGGTAGGAATTCAGCTCCGATGAACTTAATTAAGGGTAAGGTTATGAGCAAAACAACTATAACTCCAATAACAACCCATTTCTTGTGGGTTATAGACCATCTAATTGTGTTCTGATAAGTCTCGTCGATGGAATCGAAAATCCTCTGGCTAAAATTAAACAGGCGACGCAAAAAAGTCAACTTTTGAGGTTCTGGATTTCCTATTTTTTCTACTTTCAAAAATCTGGAGGTTAAAACAGGGACCAAGACCATAGCAACAAAATAGGAAGCTAAAAGAGCAAAAGCCACAGTATAAGCCATGGGTCGGAACATAATCCCAGCCATCCCCTTAACAAACAATACAGGAACAAAAACTATAATAGTTGTAACAGTTACTGCCAGAACAGCAGTGGAAACCTCCGAGGCTCCTAAAATTGATGCCTCTTTTGGTCTTTCCCCCTGAGTGCGATGTCTGAATATATTTTCCAAAACCACAATGGCATCATCCACCACCCTTCCGATACCCAAAGCTAATCCGCCCATGGTGGCGATATTCAAGGTCATCTTGCCGAAATAGAGGAGAATAAAGGTAGCCACTACCGAGAGAGGTAGAGCCAGGGAGATAATCAAAGTGCTTGAGATGTTCCGTAAGAATAGCAATACTATGATTACAGCCAAAATGCCTCCCTCCAGAGCTGCTCTTTCAACATTTCTAACCGAACGCTTGATGAAGGTGGAGAAATCCAGAATCACTTCTATCGTAACATCCTGGGGCAGATCTTTTTTTATCCCCTCCAGAGCTTTTTTGGCTTTATCTGCTATTTTAACTGTATTGGCTTTTGATTCTTTTTGCACCATCATCCACACACCTGGTCTACCACCTATCCTGGTCTCACTTCTCTTCTCTTTAAAATCATCTTTGATCACAGCCACATCTTTAAGATATATGGGTTTACCTTGATGATTTGAAATTATTAAATTTTCCAGTTGGCTCGGGCTGGTGAACTGCCCTGTGGTTCTCACTAAGAAATCATTTCGTCCAAATCTTAAATGCCCACCTGTCAGGTCAATATTGGATGCTCCAATAGCGCCTATTATCTGGTTTACAGAGATCCCCAAACCCTCAAGTCTTGTGCGATTAAGCTCAACCCTTATCTCCCTTTCCAGACCCCCATATGGCTGGGCTGAGGCTACTCCCTCCACCCGCTCCAATCTCGGTTCTATAATCTCCTCAGCTAAATAACGAAGCTCTGCCTGATTTCGGGTCTTACTGGAGACCCCCAAAAATAGGATGGGCATCATAGAAGGGTCAAACTTAATAATAACGGGATTCTCCACACCTTCGGGGAGCCGATCTCTAATTAAATCTATCTTCTCTCGCACATCCATAGCCGCCAGATCCATATCGATACCCCATTCGAATTCCAGCATCAAAGCAGTTATCCCCTCAAAAGAATAGGAGTAGACATTCTTCACGTCCTTTACTGCGCTTAAAGTCATCTCCAGAGGTTTGGTAACCATGCTCTCCATCTCAGATGGCCCCACACCCGAGTAGGTGGTGACAACAAAAACCATAGGGAATGATATATCCGGCATCAAATCGATGTTAAGCTGTTGAAATGAGATAATCCCTAAAACAACCACCCCGATAAATATCATGAAAACTGTAACCGGCTTTTTAACTGAAAACTCGGGCAGAAACATTACCTCATCACCCCTTTCACAATCCTTACTGAGTCACCATCCTCTATTCTATGATGTCCAGCTACTACAAGACTTTCACCTGGACTTAATCCCGTAAGGATCTCGATTTTTTCAGTTCCTTTTGCACCTACTTCAACGAATCTTTTCACTGCCTTTTTACCTTTTACCAAAAAGACTTTAGTTTTGTTACTTGTCTCCAATAGAGCATAACTGGGAATAAGAATAGCATCTTTTTTTATCTTCTCAATTATTTTCACCTCAGAAAACATTCCTGGTTTTAAAAGATGCTTGGGGTTAGAAAGAGTGATTTCAATCTGAGCGGTTCGGGTATAGGGGTCAACTATGGGACTGATTAAGCTCACCTCTCCAGAAAAGATTTTCTCTGGATACGCATCCACCTTTATCTGGGCAGTTTGTCCTACCCTTATTTTAGGTAGATCTTTCTCTATCACATTTATTAGCACCTTAACCTTATCCATATTAACAATCCTGAATATTGGGGTTCCCATCTGAGGACCGGGGGAAGGGGGACTTACTCCAGCTCCTTTATCCAAAAATATCCGACCTATAATTCCCTCAACTGGTGAGATAACCTCAGCTAATTCGAATTTCACCCCGGTTATATCCCGGTCGATCAAAGCTAAAATTTGGTCTTTTTTCACTCTATCCCCTTCCTTAACTTTTATCTGCACCAATTTGCCAGAGACTTTTGGAAAAACATCGATCTCCTCTATTCCTTTAATATCCCCGGTGAAGGAAAGAAACTTGGTGAAAGGAGTTGTTTTGACCACCTCGATCTCCACCGGTTTTGTTTTCTCTTCAGCAATAACCTCTTTTATCTGGCTTTTTTTATAGACTTTATATCCCCTGTATCCAATGAAAGCTAAAATTATAAGCAAAACTATCCAGAACAAAGTCTTCTTCATCGTCTTCTCCTTTTTCTTGATGCATACGCATTTTTATCATTTAAAATCCCTTCAAAAAAAGTCTTTTTGATCACAGAAAGCTCTCTTTTTATCGGGTATTTTTTATCAGATATAAGCCATTTATAGAGCAAAGAATTGGTCAATCCCCATAAAGCATAGGCGCAACTCTTAGGGTTAACTTTTTTAAAATATCCTTTTCTCATTCCCTCAGCCAATATCTTTTCCAGATGATCTATATGTGAAAGGTGTCTTTCCTTCCACTTCCATCCTGTGGATTTCACCTGAGCCCAGACTCTTTCCTGAATTAAAACCCTGTAGAAATCTCTATTTTTTTCGAAAAATCTTAGATAGGTAGACAAAGCTATTTTGACCCTTTCAAGATAATCATCGACTTTTTCTATAGCAGCAGAGATTTCACCTTGTAAGGAATTAAGGCCCCATTCCAAAGTGCAAAGGAAAAGATTTTGTTTGCTTTTAAAATAGCGATAAACAGTTCCTTTTCCCAGGCCAGCTAAGGTAGCTATTTTTCCCACATCTGCCATCTGATAACCATATCTTGAGAATATCTTCATAGATGCGGTCAAGATCTGCTTTGTTCTTTTAGCTTTTAGTTTTTCTTTTCTGGTCTGTTTTTTATCCAATTTTAATCCTTTATAAATGGACGGACGAGTCCGTCATAAAATCTACTACGAGAATATAATAAAAAAGTTTGAAATTTTTAAAAGGTTAAATGGGATCAATTATGAGGTAGCCCTACCTTAAAATAAAGCTGGACTTTTGCACTTTAAAAGAAAGGGGAAATAAAAAAGTTAATCTGTAAGGATCTTAAAAAAAGCCTTCTTTTTTCTAATAGTCACCGACACCTTGTTGCTTTTTTCTGTTCGTCACGGACACCTTGTCCGTGACGTAAAATAGGTACCGGTCAGAGTCTCCGTTACCAACAGAGAGAATTTATAATTTTGCCAAAGGTATACTTGACAAATGACAAGAAGATAGTTTTGTGTGTCAGGAGGTAACTCCTGACACCACTGCAAAAATTAAATATGTTTAAAAATTATTTAAAAAATCTTTTTCTTACGAAGGAAAGACCCTGGTTGTCTTTTCAAAAAATCTGGGTAGATCCCTTTAAACCTACTTTATCTTTTAAAAATCCGCTCAATTCGTTAAATCCGTTGATGTACACCGTCCGAGCCATAAAGGCTCGGCTACGCTTCTTTTGGGAATCCGTTCAATCCGTTCAATCCGTTGACACACACCATCTAATTTTCTTCATCCCCCTTTTCCTCTTGACTCTCTTTTTTTGCTTCAGATTCAGTCTTCTCTTCTTCTTTTCTCTTCTGGTCTGCTTTCACCTCATCCAAATAGTTCATTCTGAGCTCGAAAAGGACATGCTCTAAAAATTTTTCCTCCTCTTCTGTGAGGTTACCTTTGGTTTTTTGTTGAATCATCCCTAAAATATCTATGGAGAACTTCACCTGATTTAAGTCTTTCTCAATCTTTTTGGTTAAGGGATTTAAAAGCTTTCCCATCTGCTGCATAGCCGCTGTCTGAAACATCAATACAAGCTGTAAAAAAAGTGTCTCATCCTGTTTTTTTTCATCTTCTGACATATCCTCTCCTTCTAATGTCTTTTCTTCTCCTCTGCTATCTTCTTTGCCAAAACGAGGTTATGTTGAGCATCCATTAATTGCGCATCGATTTTTTTTAAAATCCTTTGAAGGTCATAATCTTTTGTGTCTGAGATCAAATTCTCAAGGAATTTAGCATTTTTTTTAGTATCGTTTAAAAGTTTATCGAGCTTCTCTGTGTATTTCATCTTACCCCTCTGGTATTTGGGTTTCAAGTTACCTTTCTTGTTTTGACTAATCTTTCCTGAACCCTTCTCATATCCAGCCTATACTGATTCATCACCACCTGAGCTATATCATCAGGATCGACCCCATAATCCGAAAGACCCTTTGCCTTCACCGGTGCATCCTTTGCTTTTATGTTTATCCCCAAATGAATTTTTGTGGAGACATCTGTTCTTGTAGCTGTTGAGATCGTGAGCTTATAGTCCTCATCATAAATATCATCGCCCCATCTCTGAAAAATATCCCCTTTTAAACGGTGATTGAGCTTATCCTTCAATATACAGACCAGAAGTTTCTGCCTTAAGAGCGCTTTCTCCAAATCAAGATCAAAGTGTTCCACCAAGAAGTGAAGCATCAGCTCAGATTTTATCTTGGTCTTTTTTTTCCAGTGGTCTATCCCGATTATATACTTCTCCTCCAGTTCACAGGGACCGATAAAAGCAACTATGTTATCCCCCAAAAGATCATAGTTTTTGTATGCCCAAAAAGAAAGAAGTTGCTCACCGGTAAATTTTATCTGTTCTTTTATAAAAAGTGACCTCATAAAAGCTCTCCTTTTAACCAGCCTCCAAAAGCCTTTCTTTATCTTTATATTTAAGCAAAAAAATTCTTTTAAGGCAAGAGTTTTCTTTTCTTTTAAGTTCCGGGTCTTTTTCGACTATATCAAAAGCTTTATCCCTTGCCTGATATAAAAGTTTTAAATCTCTGGTTAAATCTGCGATCTTAAACTTAGGCAATCCATGCTGGCGGGTTCCCAAAAATTCCCCTGGACCACGAAGCTTCAGATCCCACTCTGCAATTCTGAATCCATCATTGGTTGAACATAAAGCGGAAAGTCTCTTTTTAGCATCAAAAGATAAAGGTGCAGATACTTTCAAAAAACAAAATGATTGTTTTTCGCTTCTTCCAATTCTTCCCCTTAGCTGATGCAATTGTGAGAGCCCAAACCTTTCTGGATGCTCGATTATCATAACAGTTGCATCCGGAACATCCAGACCCACCTCGATCACAGTTGTGCAGACCAGTATATCATATTTTTTCTCCCTGAAATTTTTCATAATTATCTCTCTTTTTGTGCTTTTGATCCTACCATGAAGCAGTGCTATTCGACGATGCAAAAAGACCTCTTTTTGCAGATATTCATAACCCTGAGTTGCTGCCTTAAGGTCTATTACCTCTGACTCTTCCACCAAGGGATAGACGATGTAAGCTTGATTTCCCTTCTCAACCTCCTCATCCAAAAACTTATATAATTTATCTTGAGAGCTTTCATCAGTAATGGAGGTTTTTATCTCTTTTCTTCCTGGTGGAAGCTGGTCAAGTGTGCTCACATCTAAATCGCCGTAAAGGGTTAAAGCTAAAGTCCTGGGAATCGGAGTTGCGGTCATCACCAGAAGGTCAGGGCTTTTTCCCTTCCTTTTAAGCTTTGCTCTCTGAAGCACTCCGAAACGATGCTGTTCATCGATAACCACAAAGCCTAAACTTTTGAATTTGACCTTCTCCTCAATTAAAGAATGAGTTCCAACAACCACTTTTGCCTGACCAGATTCGATTCTTTTCAAAATTCTTAATTTTTCTTTCCCGGTCACAGAGGAGGTTAAAAGGACAATTTCTATCTCTAAGGTCTCAAGCAAATTATGAATAGTGAGAAAATGTTGTTCTGCCAATATCTCAGTGGGAGCCATCAATGCTGTCTGGTATCCTGATTCAACTGCTATAAGTATTGCAAAAAGTGCCACCACAGTCTTTCCAGAACCGACATCGCCTTGCAGAAGTCGGTTCATCCTTTTTTTTGAGGTCATATCATTGGTTATCTCCCTTAAAACTTTTTTTTGAGCAGTGGTTAGCTCAAAGGAGAGAATTTTTAAAAGTTGTCGAACTAACCTTCCTGGAGGGTTAAAAGGTATACCATCCTCTACCTTTTTGACTTTACTTTTTCTCAAAGCTAATAAAAGTTCCAAAAAGAAAAGCTCATCAAAAGCCAGCCTCTCCCTTGCTTTATCTGCCAGATCTAATGAGTCCGGAAAGTGTATGTTCCTTAAGGCTTGAGTTAAAGGCAAAAGGTTCAAAGAGCTTAATACCTCTTCAGGCAAATTTTCTTCTATGATAAAGTTAGTTTTGTCTAACAAAAGCTTCAATATCTTTCTTATTCCTCTGCTATCTAAGTTCACCTTTTTAAGCTGGGCAGTGGAAGGATACAAAGGAATAACCCTTCCGGTATGGGTTAAGTCCTCTCCTTTTCTGGAGATTAGCTCAAACTCCGGATGTGGTATTTGCAAACCATCAAAGAATCTAACCTCTCCAGAGGCAATAACTATATCTCCTTCGTTGAACTTATTTTTGATATATCTTATCCCCTCAAACCAGATAAGAGTTAGAAAACCGGTTTTGTCTCTTATTATAACCTGATATCTATTTTTCCTTCCCCATCTTTTACTATATTTCATCCCATAAGCTTCTACCTGTCCTATAACTGTAGCTTGAGAATTTAAAGAAAGCTCTTTTATAGGGGTTATTGTGCTTCTGTCCAGATATCTTCTCGGAACATAATAAAGTAAGTCTTCCACGGTTTCTATCTCAACGGAGTTCAGAGCCTCAGCCCGGGTCGGACCTACTCCTTTAAGAAATTGAACAGGGTCTTTAAGATTCATTTTAATAATTTTCTTTTAATAGTAAAATCTCTAAGTTGAACATAAATATAAACTTTTTTACAAGGTTAAGTCAAGCTTTTGTTGAAATCAAATTGCTTTTCTTATGGACTACTACATTGTTTACTAAATAATGTTGCAATGACAGGCTAAAATATGCGGAAGCATCAAGAGATAATGTTATTTTGGAAACATTTCAATAGAGAAAAATTCTATTTTTGCAGATGATTATATTCTGGAGCAGGGGTTTAACCCCTGCCTTAACACAAGCCTCAGCAGAATGAAATCCGTTCAATCCGCTGACTACTTCAAATTAATCATCTTTTTAGTCACCTTTCTTTCCCCAACTTTCAATTGATAAAAATAAATTCCACTTGAGACCAGCCTACACTTTTCATCCTTACCATCCCATATCACAACGTACTCTCCAGGTTTTTTCAGCCCATCCACCAAAGCCTTCACCAATTGCCCTCTGATATTATAAATTTTTAGAGTGGTGTGGATGGGACTGTTTACCGTTTTCTGTGAACTGTGAACTGTGAAGGGAATTGCGGTGTGGGGATTAAACGGATTTGGGTAATTCTGAGAAAGAGAAAATGATAATGGATGACTGAGAACCTCCTCCTCAACCCAGGTGAGAGTATCTACATTTAGTTTTAATGGAATAATCAATGGATCGAGATTATGATTTTTATCCTTTGCTTCTATTATTAGATTTGACAGAAAAAGACCTTCTAAAAGAAATTTTGAATCAAAAGATAAAAATAAGGTTAAACTATCATTGGGTAAGATAGTCTCAACTTGCGGCTCAACTTTTATCCAGCTCGGGATTATCTCTAAGGTTAATGAATCGTGAACATATTCTTGGTCGAAAACTATTGGCAAAGCAAAAGAACCATTTTCATTTTGAATTCCTATGGTGGCAGAATTTGAATTTATGGTATCCTTCATCACCAGATAATTGAAAACTATCTTTCCATCTTTAGTAAGTATTCCCTGAAAGGTATAAGAGCCTCCAAAAAACCAGTGCTCAAGCCTTTTAAAATTGACCACAAAGGTATCTTGACAGTAAAAATAGGATATTTCAGAACTATCTGTAACTTTCAGATCATCCCAGAACAAAGCCAAAAGATTAAATGGGCCTATGCTCGATGGTAGAGGCATATTCCTCGCAGAATCCATCCGTGAATAAGTTAAAGAAACCCACCCATTGGTATTAATATACAAGCTGTCAAAAAGATTCCCATAAAACGGGAAACTAAATCCTAAAGGAACAGGACCATAAATTTCGTTATCATCTCCTAAATTACTAACTACAATCTCATCCTCAGTGTTAATCCATAAAAAATTAAGCTTTTCTTTCTTATCGCTGTCAGTCCATAAGTAACCAAAATAGTCTTTTCCTCCAAAGGAGCTATCAAAATCGGTATCGATTTTAACGAAAAAGTCTAAAGGGATTCCCCCATTGTTTTTTAAAATAAGGTTTTCAACTTTGGTTTGATTAAGACCTAAATTCACCTCAAAAGAATCTTTATTTGCCCATAACTCTGCCCCTTTTTTCGGTGTTGCTTTTACTTCATTTGAGGGGTCGCTTTCTTCTTCCCCGTACCAAGCAGTCATCTTATAATAATAGGTCTTGCCATTTTCAACATCTGTGTCATCGTATTGAAAAAGATCGAGTGTGGATAAATGATTCATAGGGGAGGTCAGATCACCTGGATTTTTTGACCTGTAGACTCTAAAACTATCAGGTGGAGAAAACTTTTTTAAACTAAAGGTATTCTGGCCATTGCATATTATTTGTGCCCTCATCATAAGATTATAAGATAGTGGTTTCCATTCCCAGTAACCGTTTTTTCTCCATCCCTCATAAGACCTTCCACAATTAGGTGAACTATCAACTCCTACCAGAGGAGAAAGAGGAAAATCTTTTTCCCAGTGAAAAACTATCCAGAAATCAGTTGAATCCAGAAACAAAAGATTATGTTCAACCTCCACCCATTCACCTTCACCAGAAGAAGTATCTTCTTGCCCGGTGGCGTATGTATCAACAGGAGCAGAAATAAAAGATCCAGGAATACCCCCACTATCTTTGTTTATCGATATAAAAAATGGCTGAGAAAAATTATAGGTGTCATCTCCTGAGCTTCCATCGTAGCAAATAAAAACTTCGGATTTTAAAAGAAGAAATGGCGCAATAGGTGGAGTAATTCTTACTGCAAATCTGTTATCAAACCATTCCACATTAACATACATTCCTGTTTTCTTTATCCCATTATCATAACAAATAGTTTCAGGCAAAAGATTTGGCTCAAACCAATACAAAGGAACCACACCATCTTTTTCATCCAAGGCAGTTAAATAAGAAGGTGGTAAAAGAGTGCTTTTTTTATCAAAATTCGAATGGAAGTCTTTATCTTCAGCCCGAGCAAACTCTATGAGTCCTTCGGATTTCAAAAGGAAAATTAAGATAAAAAATAAAAAAAGAGAATATCGGAAAGGTCGTTTCAAAAGGCTTTCCCCTCTCATTGCCAGAGAGAAACTTTACTTTTTCAAAAATCACTTAAAACAAAATGAAAGCAAAAGCGAGATGACATCTTGATTTGTCTAAGAAATGTAGATCAAAGTAAAAGTCAAGCTTTTTTTTAAATGCAGATTTTACCCCCCCTTTTTGTTAATATTTGCCAATTAGATGGCCTCACTAAAAATATAGATCCAACGCAAATAAACGAAGATATTATTCATCTAATTTTTGATGAGCCATTTTCCGATGATAATGTTAGAACAACATTTTTGGAGGGTATAAAGATAATCTTTTTACACAGATATAAGCGAAGCAAGTTATGATAGTTTACAAACAGATATTAATCATCACGGTGATAAGGAGGAAACTTAAATGAAAAAAATAATATCTTGGGGATTTATCCTTTTATTGCTGATGCTGTCTTGTAGTATTGATTCGGATTATAATAAAACGGAAAACCCATTAGCCCCCTCTGGTGTGGGGTTAAATAAACAAAAATGGCATGGAGGGGTGTATCCAATAGAATTTTACATAAGTAGAAATTTAGAAAGATATGGAGGTCAAAGTGAAGATGATGGGCAAGAAAGTGGAGGTTATGTTAATACCTCCTTTAATTACTTAGAGCTTCGGGTTGATTTGGGTCGATGGGGTGGAGCATATAGATTTCCAAATGTAACTATTCCCCAGGGTGCAACAATCAATTCAGCGTATGTTAGTTTGATTTGCTTTATTTCTACGTTCAGATACCCTCTTGATTCGATAGCCTGTGAGGACGTTGACAGTGCAACCATTCTTTCATCCGGCACTAATTATAATATAAGTAATAGATGGAACAACAGAACAGATGCTTGCGTTCTATGGAACGATTCGGTTAATGCTGTTCCGTGGGACACAAGAGATTCTACTCCCGATTTAAAGGATTTGGTTCAAGAGATAGTAAATAGACCAAATTGGAAAAGCGGTAATGCCATTATTTTCCTTTTTAAATGCACTATAGTTGGTGAAGATTCTTCATATTACGAAACTTATAGTTGGGATGTTGCAGACCATACTTATGGGGCTATATTTTATGTCACCTATACTGTTGCTCAGGTGGGTAAAAAAAGAATTTTAATAACAAAGCTGAAAAACTTAAATTAGAGGCTCATAGGACGATTAACAAAAAAGTCAGGAGAAATTCTTACAGGAGAAAACTTTCCACTTAAAACTCTTATTTAAAGTAAATTCTTCATCTTCCAATAGTAGTATCTTCTTGAATACTAATCCCAGAGGTTTCTCTTATTATATGAGGGGTGATGAAAATTACAGTTTCGGTTTCTTCTACAACTTTATCTGTTCTGCTAAATAGGTAACCTAATATTGGGATATCCCCTAAAAGTGGGATTTTTCTTCTGTTTTCGCTCTCATTTTTTTGTAGAAGACCACCAATAACTATGGTCTCGCCATCCTTAACCCTTATTTTAGTAGAAACTGTTCGTCTACTTACTACTGGAAGCCCTGTTGCACCTTTCCCAACAACATCACTCACCTCAGGCTGGATTTCTATTGTGATCTCATCTTTATCAGAAATATAAGGCACCAAGCTTAAAGATACTCCTACTGATATCCTTTCCAGCTGACCGTAATAATAAGGAGCTGTCCCGGTAACTATGATATAATACTCATCTTTACCAATAAGAATAGTAGCTTTTTGCCCCTCTAAGGTGGCAACCCTTGGATTAGCGCGAATTCTTATTTTCCCATCCTGGACCAAAGCTCTTATAGAAGTTTGAAACTCTCCTTTCCATCCCTCATATTCAGCGTCCGGTTTTAAAAAATATAATCCTAAAGTGCTATCGAGTAAATCACCAACTGGGAAAAATATCTTAAGGTCATCCCCACTTTTTTGCAATAGCCAGCTTGCATCTATACCTAAGCTCTTTCTTGCTTCTTTGGAGAACTCTGTTACCACTGCCCCAATCATAATCTGTCTTGGTGGCACATCTATTTTAGCTAAATCCTGTTTTATCCTTTGAATTATTTCAGGAGATGCAGTAATAGCCAAGATGTTATTCTCAGCATCCACCTTGATAAAAGGTTCATAAAAACTGGAAAGAAGCCGTGGAACATTCTCAGCTTTAATATAGTTTGGAACCACCCTCTCAGTAACACTTAACAGAGGAAAAGAGGGATTATCTGGATAGGCTGCGCCCACCAGATAATATCCAACCATCTTTCTAAAAGTCAACCCCAGAGGAGCTAAAATTCTTCTCAAAGACTCCTCAAAAGGAACATCGATTAACTCCAGACTTATAAATCCGTATGCAGTTTGGTCGGGGATGATATTAATCCCGCTCTGGGCAGATATGGCAGCTAAAGCTTCCCTTACATCAGTCTCATAGAAAACATTGGTAATTAAGGGTTGTTTCTCAATCACCTCTAAGCTTTCAGATTCAGATGGGGTGAATTGTGCGTAGGTATCAATTGAAGGAATAAATAAAAAAAAAGAAAAAAAGAAAAAAAGAAAAAATCTCATCAAAAACCTCCTCCGAAATCAATTAAGTGTCATCTAATCCTGAATTCTTTTTTAAACTTTTCTGGTTCTGAGCCACCATAATCGATGGTGATCTCCGCTAAGTATTTACCTGCTTCTAAGGCTCCGGGATAACCTGCCTGCATCTTCCTTATCCCGCCGGGCAAAACATATTGCTCCACTTCTTCAAAAAAGAATTCACCGACCTTCTCATATTTGGGTTTGCCCACGTAAATAATATCGCCAGTAGTCTTAATCTCCTTTAGCACCTCAAGAGAAATCTTTCCTTTAGGTTTCAGATGGATGTTGCCTGTGTTTTTAAAATAAGCTGTAACCAGAGCTGGTCTTCCTGCGGAAGCCGATATTTCTAAGTTAACGATCTCACCCTCTTTATCCAAATTAGGAGGAACGCTTATAATCACAGGAATCTGAAAAGGGGTTGAAATTGCGCCCTCTTTGGAAGATTTTAACAAGACATCGAAAACCACACAGGCATAATATCCTCCCTCTCCTTCAATGGGAGCCTGTATAGTAAGCTTCACCCTTTCTCTTTTCTCAGGGGCTATGGTAAATTCTTGTGGCTCTAAACTAATCCATTCCCTGCAGGAGCGATGGGTTTCAGAGGAATCTAATAAAACCAGATCCCCTTCTTCATCATATTCTATATCTTTAAGATGAGCTTTTATTTCCACTGTATCGTGCTCATCATTTCTGAAACTGAAAGTAACTGCCCTGAAACCCCGGGTTGGAATTTTCATCTCCAGGTGTTCTGGCTTTATGTCTAAGGCTATATATGAACTTGCTTTAAAAGAACCCAAGGCAGAGCTTTTTGTTCTGGTAACCGTAAATGGGAACTCAGCTATGGCTGGGCTCAGACCACCGAAATTTATAACAGCCCTTGCTATGTATTCACCTGGTGGAGGTTTCTTTAAAAGGGATTTGAAATTCACAGTTGCCTCAGGAATAACGACTCCTCGCCCACCCCCTAAAGGCACTCTCCTTTTAGTCCTACCCTCTTTATTCTTAATAAACAACATCCCCTTACCCATCACATGAATATTACCCTCGTTTTTAACTGAGGCAATGAAGCCCAAAGCTTCTTTACCTATCTTCTTTTCTAATCTTCCAGCAGTTGGAACAGGCTCCACCTTAAAGTCTGAAATTGACGCTTTTCTGACCAGCCCACCGAATCTTTTCACTGTAACCTCAACAAAAGCTGGCATCCTGAAATAGTATACAACCGAACCTAATTTCTCGCCCAGGGGCTCTTTTTCTGGAGCAATTTCGAAGACAACCGCGCCATAACGCCCGCCAAAAGCAGACCTGGGAGCTTTTATCCAGACCTTAATCTCTTTGGATTCGCTGGGTTTGAGAGTGAAGCTGGTGTCCTTGATCTCCATCCAGTCTGCACAGGAGAACTCCGATTCTCCCTTATCTACGATTTTATAGGTGCCCTGCTGGGTTTCTGTTATATCCATGGTGTAGGCGATCAAGTCAACACTATTTAATATGTTGTCGTTGGTCAGATATAAGGAGAAATATTTTTTAGCCCCTGGCGCAATATCAATCTCTACTAAGAGGGGACTTAAAGAAATGTCAAACTGTGCACTGGCTGTTATGCAAAAAAAGAGGGTGATAAAAAGGATAAAGAAAGATAAGTATTTTTTTTCTTTCATCTAATTCTTTTCAAATACGGGGTGACCGTTTTTTAAATTAGTAAAAAATCAGGACCGGTACAATTTACTACCTGAAATAACCTGTTAGAGTGTCAATCCAGGCCTTCTGGCAGAGCAGCTTCAGGCTTACGTAAGCCGTGTCCCCATATTGGCAAGCGGAGTTACAGCTGTCCACATGGATGTAGTTCCACAGCTTAAACTGAATACCCCCATGGAGAGCCTCAGAATCGGGAATTGTATCCCACTCTGCTGGATCGTTCAGCTGAGTCGGGCTACGCCAATCTGGGCCCGCAGGATCCCACTTTCCCGGAGGCGGTGAACCCAAAGGCCAAACCGCATAAAAGACTTCAATGGTGTCATCTATCGCTTTTGCTGTGTCGTAAGCTATCAGATTTCCGAAATCATGATAGTCGACCAACAGATTCTGATTGCTCCAGAGAACACCGGTAAGACAGTCAGCCGCGTAGTTACCCGGCTTACGAACAAACCAGTCCCATCTGGTGCCGGTAAGACTCCATCTGGCCCACTGAGCAATATCCGCCTGAATGATCACCTTAACGTCCCAATTCTTATTGCACGCGCTATCCAGCGGGACAGAGCCGAAGCATCTTGCATTTACAGCAGCGCCTCCGACTCCCATCGAATTCCACTTAGTTCCGTCATACTCAAAGGCTTCAACCTCAGTTCCCGGATACTGCGCATATACTGCCACAGGAAGAAGACCTATTATCAGTAATGCGAGTAAAAGTTTTTTCATCTATATCACCTCCTCTCAATTTATATTTTCCTTGAGTTAAGTCAAGGAATTTTTTTTGCAGTCACCCCTGTATTTTTTTCCAATTTTATGCTCCACTTTTTATTTCCGGAGCAGTTTAGTGTTCTTCCATTGAATAGAGTATCTCCTCTCTATCCCAATATAAAAGAATGTCTTTTCTTTCTCAATCATGCAGGGACTCAAAGAAATCTTTTGCATCTAGAATTTGCTGTTCAGTGTAGTTCCCTGGGTTATGCACGATATCCTGTCCCCACTCAAGCAGTTCAGTCATACCTGATAGATACCCAGCCGCGGTGCTGAGCTTGGCTGCCAGAAGCTGCTTGTGCAATTGGTCCACGGGTTCGCCACCCTTAGAACTCAAGATCTCATAAGCTTGTCTAGCCGTGTATCCATATTGCCCCGCGTAAATCTCCACATCAGGCTCCTTCAACTTGCCACCTTTATCTCCTAACTTTATGGCGAGCTGATTTTTCCAGTAACCCGGGGACATACCCTCACCTTCGGGTGGTTCACCAGGTTCTCCAGGGCAATCCGGACCGTCGAGACGTCTCTCAATGTATTGACATCCAGCCTGTCTGAGGATTACTCTGACTGGGGTGGTGCTGAGATCGCCTGGCAACCTGAACCACACAGTCCGGCTTTCACCTGGAGCATATGGCTCGGTAAATTTGATCCCTGTGATATAGGCGGGTGGATCATCAACCACATACACAAAGGGCTCACTGGCATCAATAATATCGCCTCCACGAAAACACTCCGGATTCAACTCCAGTATCCAATCATCAATACCAATGAAGCCGTCGCCAGCAATGACCTCGTAGGTGAATGTGGTAGCGTCTGTTCCGAGGTCATAGGATGCACCCATAAAGTTAATCTGGTGAGACCCGAATTCCTCGGCAAAAACATCAGAAGAACCGAATCCTATAACTAAGCTTAAAGCCAGAATTAACAGCGGCATAAGCAAAGTATGTTTGGTAATCGTTTTCATTTTGTCACCTCCTTTCAATCTATTGACTTTTCATTAAGATGGTTTCAAAGTTCTCTCTTTTTTCAAAAATTATCTTCCGATCATTATCTTGGGATCAGTCCATGTGTCATTGTTCTGCATCAAAAAGTCTATAAAAGCATCATCTTTATACTCATCTGCTGATATATTATTTTTTACCGAAATCTTATTCCACAAGTTCCAGGGAGTTGCTATCGTCGGATTCTTTGCGATAAAAAGGTCATGCTCAGGGTTATTAAAATCAGATGCTCTGTGCCACTGGAGTTGGTCTATTGGTAAGTCCAGAATGGTAGCTGAATAATATGTTTCCAGATTTTGTGTGGGAGAATTAGAGGAGCTAAGGTCTTCAAAGCCCTCGAAGTGTATGACTACATCAACGTTGCTTTTAATAGTGCCAACTAAGCATTTAGCTGCATAATCCCCCGAACGTCTCACATTCCAGCTCCATTGTGTAGCTGAAAGAGAATAGCTTATCCATGGGCACGTAGACTTTGCTTGTGAAATTAGTTGATAATCTAGCATAATAGGAGTTATTATCTGAGGGTGCTTAGGATTAACTAAAATCGAAAAGGGAACTTCGACTTTGTCGTTGCCCTTTAATGGGCTTTGAAACCTAAGACTGTCATTTGTGTTAAAAGTTCCTTTATACCTATCTTCAGCTTGAACAGTTAAAGAAGATAAAATAATAACAGCAATTATTACTAAAGGGATACTGCCTAAAATTATTGTTTTTTTATGCATATAAACCATCGTTATTTTTGTTCATACAAATATAGAATCTCCTTTTTAAGGCAATAGCTAAAACAACTTTTTTAGGGATTTGAAGCAGTGCGAGGTGTCACTTCAAGTCCCCCTCCCCTCTCTACTTGGTCCCTCAAAAGTTATAAGTAAAGCATTTATAGATTTTTGTCAAGTAAAATTTTAAAAAAAATGCATTTTTTTTGCCGAAAATTACAATATTCCCCAAAAAATAGCATATTTTAGCCATATTCAGATTATCAGACCGTCCTTTTCAACCACCTTCCTTTTCGATACCAAAAGTAAAAAAGGGATGACCCAACAAAAGTAGCCAAAACAATAGCCCAACACAGAATCAGTTGAATTCTGCAAAAACCAACTAATGTCTAATTTACCCCTCTTTTGCCCGGATAGCAGACGTTCTCGTCTTCGCGCGCCTACCCATGTTTTATATGGGTAAGGCATGATTGCCATAGAAAAAGCTACCTTTGCTTTCGCTTTATAAAGCATTCTCTAATCACCTTTAATAACTAAATTCACCCACGTCCATAATCCAAGATACAATCTTAAAAGATACCTGTCAATGCCCATAATATACGTAACAATTACGTAGCCGTCATACGTGATGATGTTCCTTTCTTATCTCTCTAAATTATGTACATTTAGCAAGAGTTGACAATGTTTATTTTCTGAACAGTGCTCATGGACCTTTTGAAGTCGAACAAAGTCTACTTGGTTCAGGTTAGTCAAAGAACTTTCCCTTCTGCCTTCTCCACTGGTATTCATTATGCCATTATTCAGATTTATGCTTTAATACTAAGCAATTCCTTTACTTTTTCTTTCAATCTCGTCAAATCAGATGATTTTACAAGATAGCTGTTGGCAAGCCACGTTAGTAAATTGTCCTTATAAATGGAATAATTCGAATACAATATCACTGGAATCTTGACTTTTTTGGCCCTGATTCGTTTCAAAACCTCGATACCGTCCAATGAGGGCATCTTAATATCGAGAATAATTAAGTCAACATGGGGATGCTTGTTTATGAACTGCAAGGCTTCCGCACCTGAAGATACTGAGCTTGTAATATAGCCCTCGTTTCGCAGTCCCCTCTCGCATAGCAGCCGAACATTCTCGTCGTCATCGACTAAGAGTATTGTTTTGTTTTTACTCATTTTAGACATATCTGAATTATCGCTAAGTTCAATATCAGGGAAAAAAATCATCTGTCAATACTAATAGTTACCTTAGTGATTGCGTAACTCTCATACGTAAAGAGCATTTCGGAGAATCTTAGAAATCAACAAACCGTTTTCTGCTTGCAAAACATAAACTTACGCAGTTCAGAAACCGCCTATTTCGCTTCTCGATTGGTGCTAACATATCTTTAAAGTTAATTTTTATTGATTTGAGACGAATATTAGTTATATTAATATTGAGATCGCAGGGAATTTGTTTCTAATTACATATCTCAAGAGGTGATCAGGATGTCATCCAAGAAAAAAGGAGTTAAGCAAACAAAAGCAAAGAA
>JAUWYR010000036.1 GCA_030615745.1 Candidatus Zixiibacteriota bacterium
AAAATGAAACCGTAGGTGCCATAGTGCGCAAATATACCAAAAAACTTACCAAAAATACCAAAAACATTAATACTAAACTCAACCTGTCCTGTGACCTCCACCACAACCTCAAACTCTTTTGCAAATCTCTCCTCCTTTAAGTTTATCTTGAGTCCAGATTTTTAGCAATAGCGTCCAAGACTCCATTGACAAATGACCCTGAATCCTCTCCACCATATTTTTTTGCCAGCTCAATCGATTCGTCAATAGAGACCTTTCTCGGAACATCCCCGAAAAAAAGAAGTTCACATATTCCCATCCGTAAAATATTTTTATCCACCACAGAGAGCCTCGAAAAATCCCAGTTTTTCACGCACCCTTTTATCATAATATCAATGTTCTCGATATTATTTATAATCTTATGATAAAGATCAGATGCAAAAAGCTTTGATGGGGGATCGAGTTTTGACTTTGATAAAAAATCAGAAAATGTCTCCGCTGAACTACCCCCTTTTATCTCATAAGAGTATAAAGAGCTTAAAACCAACTCCCTCGCTTTCCTTCTTTTCCCCATCTTTTTTCCTAAATCAAGGTTCTAAATCTTCTCAAAAAGATCTATCATCTCTATTGCCGAGATAGCAGTATCCCATCCTTTGTTCCCTGCTTTTGTCCCAGCCCTTTCTATTGCCTGTTCCAGAGTATCAGTGGTTATTACACCTAAGATGGTTGGAACACCTGTTCTTAAAGTGATTTCTGCTACTCCCCTTGTTACCTGATTGGCAATGTAATCGTAGTGAGGTGTTTCACCCCTTATCACTGCTCCTAAGCATAATATCGCATCGTATTTTTTTGAGGATGCAAGCTTTGAGGCGGCATAGGGAAGCTCAAATGCGCCAGGAACCCATACCACAGTGATCTTATCCTCCTCAGCCTGATGCCTGAAAAGACAGTCCAAGGCACCATCTAAAAGCTTCTGAGTTACAAACTCATTAAACCTGCTCACCACCAGAGCAAACCTTTTACCTTTTGCATTCAATAAACCTTTTTTTACCTCTGGCATAGATTTCTCCTTTTTAATTTTCATCCTTTGCTTCTAACAAATGACCCAACTTATCCCTTTTTGTCTCAAGGTATCTGATATTTTGCGGTTTTGGACGAACTTCTGTGGGAATTCTTTCTACTACTTTCAATCTATATCCCTCGATCCCCACTATCTTTTTAGGATTGTTGGTGATCAACCTTATTGTGCTCAAACCCAAATCTACCAGAATTTGTGCTCCAATTCCATAATCCCTTAAATCTGGAGCAAAACCTAATTCACGATTAGCTTCAACTGTATCTTTTCCATCATCCTGAAGCTGGTAAGCCAAAATCTTATTTACCAATCCTATCCCTCTCCCTTCCTGTCTCATATATAAAAAGACACCTAATCTTTCTTTCTCTATCATAGAGAGGGCTAAGGAAACTTGCTCCCCACAATCGCACCTTAAAGACCCAAAAACATCTCCGGTAAGACACTGGGAATGAACCCTTACTAAAACATTTTTTTTACCCTTAACTTCACCCTTCTCCAATACGAGATGGTGATGTTCATCGATTTCGCTTCTATATAAATGGAGCTTGAAATCCCCCCATTTGGTTGGGAAATTAACTGTGACTACCCTTTTAACTAACTTCTCATTTCTTCTCCTGAACTCTATTAGATCTTTTATGGAGATTACCTTTAAGTCAAATTCTTTAGCAATCTCCAAAAGCCTTGGTAGTCGGGCCATCCCACCATCCTCATCCATTATCTCACACAAAATGCCAGCTGGAGAAAGTCCAGCAAGTCTGGCTAAATCCAAAGTAGCCTCAGTATGACCAGCCCGGGACAGGACACCGCCATCCTCAGCCTGAATAGGAAAGATATGACCTGGTCGAGCTAAATTTTGTGGCTTTGTAGAAAGGTCGATCAAAACCTTAATCGTCTGAGCGCGGTCATAAGCTGAGATTCCGGTGGTGGTGTTCTCCTTAGCATCAACTGAAACGGTAAAGCGGGTCCCCATCTTGGCGGTGTTGACCACTGTCATAGGATGAAGGTCAAGTTCCTCTAACCTATCCTTTGATAGGGGAACACAGATAAGACCGCGAGCGTTTTTAGAAAGAAAATTGATCGCCTCAGGGGTAACTCTCTCAGCCGCCATCACCATATCTCCCTCATTTTCCCTAGCCTCATCATCTACCACAATCACAAATTTACCCTTTTTAATATCCTCTATTGCTTCTTTTATCTGATTTAACTTGTTCATAAAATCCCTCTTTAAAAGCCTTTTTCTTTTAAAAAATCATAAGTGAAATTTTTTTTATCCTTTTTAAGAATTTTTTCAACATATTTTCCAAGAATATCAAATTCAATATTAACCTTATCACTAACCTTTTTTTTGCCAAATGTAGTATTTTGATAAGTTAACGGAATTATTGATACTCTAAAAAAGAAAGAACCCACAAAAACCACAGTCAAACTTACTCCTTCTATTGCGACCGAACCTTTTTCAACAATATACGGCAAAAATTCTTTATGTGTAGCAATCTCAAAATCCCAAGAGTTTTCTTTTCTTCGAATAGATTTTATTCTACCCACGCAATCTATATGTCCTAAAACAATATGACCTCCCAATCTATCAGATAGTTTCAATCCCCTTTCGAGGTTGACCCGATCACCTATTTTTAGCTCCCTTAAATTAGTCCTTTTCAATGTCTCCTCCACTGCTTCCACCTCAAAGGATGACCTTTTAAGCTCAATAACAGTAAGACATGCTCCATTGATATTTATACTGTTTTTAACTTTCAAATCCTCTAAAACCTCTTTACCCTCAATCTCAAATCTCCTTTTTTTTGACCCTCCAATTATTTTCCTAATCCTTCCCATCTCTTCAACTATTCCAGTAAACATCATCTCCTCCCAACAGGATATCCTGATAAAAGAAATCCATCTGAGAGTTTTTTGACCCTGATACCCTCAAGATAAACCGAATCAGAAACTTGAAAAACGCCAAGCTCACCAAAAGGTTGTTCTCCTTTACCAAAAATCTCAAAAGTAAAAAACAAATAGATTTTATCCACAAGCTTATTTTTTAAAAGAGGTGTTAAAATTTCTTTTCCACCTCTGACCAACAAAGATAAGATATTATCCTTAGCTAAATTATGCAATAAGTTAATGACATCTTTTTTTTGCTTATCAACTATAAAAAGACGTGGTTTTCCTTTTTCCCTTTTAAAAAACCAGATTAAATTCTTAGCCTCATTAGAATCGACTAAGACTCCATCAACCTCTGTATTTAGTTTTTTCAAAAATCTTTGAAACTCAAAGCTACCAGAAGAGCGTCTTGGAGAAACTATTTTCCCATCAAGGCTCAGGTTCAAAAGCAAATTAACAAAAGGAAGCTTATGTCTTATGAATTTGAAATAGACCTCATTTAGTTTTTTTGCCTCCTTTTCTAAAATTCCCATTTTAACTTCTATTTTTTTCTCCATTAATTTTTTTATCCCTTTTCCCCTCACTTTAGAATTAGGGTCGTAGGTGGCGCATACAACCTTTTTTATTCCAGATTTTATTATCGCTTCTGTGCATGGAGGGGTTTTGCCATAAAAGCAGCAGGGCTCTAAGTTCACATATAGAGTTGCGCCATAAGCTTTTCTACCTGCTTTTCCCAAAGCATCTACCTCAGCATGAGGTCTTCCATATTTTTTATGGAAACCTTTTCCTGCAATTTTTTTGTTTTTAACAATAACCGCTCCCACCATAGGATTAGGGGAGGTTTTCCCCAATCCCTTTTTGGCTAAATTTAAAGCCATTCTCATATAGCCTTCATCCTGCATATCTTGTAGACTTCAAACACAAATCCCCGAGTTTCCACGGGGCGAAAAAGAGCTTAAAATCTGAATATAATCCCTCTTCCATCCGGACTTTAACCGTCGGCACCGGAATCTCACCGGTTCGATCCTTAAAGGCTCGTGGGCTTTCACCACCGATCGAGGAATTTCACCTCGCCCCGAGGGTCAAAAAAAATATAAAAAATAATTTTTTTTAGTCAAGATATTATTCATATATCTCAAATTTCTCTCTTGACTAATTTTTAAAATGTATTAAATTATATAACGTATAAACCTAAAAAAGGAGGATAAAATGGGAAAGATATTAAAATCAGCAATTTTATTTTTGATTTCTTTTTCACTTGTTTCTGTGACAGTTTCATCAACGGAATTGGAGGAGATCCAAAAAGCTATAAAGGAAAAAGGTGCCAGATGGATCGCTGGTGAGACCTCAGTTTCCAGACTTGCTCCAGAGCAAAGGAAAAAGCTTTTGGGCGATTTGCCGGTAGAACAAATTGTTACAAAAACCATACCGGCTCTGTCTGGATTGACTACTCCGGATCACTTTGACTGGCGTGATAAAGACGGTCACAACTGGATGAGCTCGATAACGAACCAGGGTACCTGCGGAAATTGCTGGGCTCATGCTTCCTGTGGTGCATTGGAGGCGGTGACAAGAATAACTCTAAATGAGCCAAACAAGAAGGTTAACTTTTCGGAGATGTTTTTGACCTGGTGCAGTGGCAGAGGATGTGATCTTGGATGGGGTCAAAGTAATACCCTCACTTATATTAAAAACACAGGTGTTCCGGATGAGCAATGCTGTCCCATTTGGGCTGATGAGTGTGCTGATACCTGTAACAACCGCTACATAAGATCAGTTTTTATCGACGAATGGTGGCATATGTTCCCATCCATCGACCAAATAAAAGACCGCATAATGAATTACGGTCCAGTTACAGTCCACTTTGCAGTATACTCAGATTTCTACACCTATAACAGCGGAGTCTATACACATGTATATGGCGATTACGAAGGCTCGCATGCGGTGGCTTTTGTAGGGTGGAGTGATACTGATAGCTGTTGGATCGTCAAAAACAGCTGGGGAACCGATTGGGGAGAGCCCGGTGGAGGAGAGGAAGGAGGGTGGTTCAGGATTGCAATGGAGACCTCTGGTACAGGGATTGATGATGAAATATGGTATATGACTGTGGACATCTCCACCATCCACGATATTATTGTAACTCACCCTGATGGTGGTGATTACTTTATAGCTCAGGAATTCAAAAGCGTCAATTGGGTCTCGCCCTACTTTGATGGAAACAACGTCAAAATTGACTACTCACTTGACAACGGTTCAAGCTGGTTCAATATAACTCCTACTACCTTCAATGACGGAGACTATAGTTGGTCTGTACCTGATACTTCGTCTTGTTATTGTCTGATCAAAGTCTCAGATGCAGAAGATGAAAACCCATTTGATGAAAGCGACGATTTGTTCTTTATCATCCAGCGTGGTGATGTAAATAAGGATTGTTCCTGGAATTTAGCAGATGTGATCTTTTTAGCCAACTATTTGTTGAAGAGCGGACCCGTTCCTGACCCTCTGAAACTCGGGGATGTCAACTGTGATGGGCTGATAAACCTCAGCGACGTTATCTTTTTATCTAACTACTTACTTAAGGGAGGAGAAGCACCTGGCTGTTAGTTTAGGAAGGATAAGATCATACAACATAAAAAAGACGGGTTTTGCCCGTCTTTTTTCATATAATCTACCATCAACTGACAACTATAAACTGAAAAGTGCCGCCCTCCTGAATCGAACAGGAGACACACGGATTTTCAGTCCGTTGCTCTACCAACTGAGCTAGGGCGGCAACTAACTTTTATATCGACTGATAAAAAAATTTTTTAAACAAAACTAAATTTAAAGTTTTCAATACCTTTGTCAAGAGAAAATCCTGAGTCTTTTCATTTTTTTAAACCTCCATTCGAGTAAGCTTTTAGGGATAGGGCTTGTCTATCCTTTTTATTTGACATCAGATAAATGGGAGGCAATTACCCGACAGGGTACTTTGAGTTGATTTGCTTTTTTATCTCAACAAGTTTCAATACTCTCATTATTCTATTAGAATCAACGAGCAAAATTTACATCCCTTATCATAATCTCTGACCACTTTTAATTTATATCCGAGATTAGCCAATGTCTGATATACATCGATGCCACAAGCCTCCATCGAAGGACGGGCAAAATCCTCATATTTGCACGGATAAGATAGAGTGCACTTTTTACAAAGATTACAGGGGCCACAGGCCATTCCAAATGCTTTGTAATAACCATCTAAAAACATCTCCCTTTCTATTCTTGCCACATCCTTTCTCAATTTCTTTCTCAAATCTTTCTCTCTTTTTCCTCTTTGGATATCATAGACCATAGTCAAGGCAGAAGAATAAGACTTCAACATCCTCTCAGTATACTCTGGGGTTGGCGAATAAGGAGGGCAGGTCAAACATCTCCCATACATTCCGCACCCATATTGACATTTAATCCTTACCCATTCAGATGTTACCACATTCTTAGGGTCTATGATTTTTACCCAAATAGCGCCTGACTTTTTAGCTAAATCAATATATTTTTTGAATTTCATATTTTCGCATCTAAAAGTATAGTAACCAGACAAATTTGATTTTTTAGTGCAAAGATAAATCTTTATCTGCTTACTGCATACTGAACTCCCTCTTTCTCAAATCTCAACTCTCAAATCTCTCAGCTTACTGCCTACTGAATTCTCTCTTTCTCAAATCTCTTTCTCAATTCTCTATCTCAAGTCTCATAAGCTCTTCCCATAAATCTCAAAAAACTCCCTTAGAGACCTATCAAATGTCTTTTCAACATCATCTGGAAAAAAGCAAGCGGGAAGCTCTTTCATTCTCCAGTGGTATTGGATACATTCACAGCAAATCCCTTTCCTTGAGCAAGGCTCGTAAGTGCAGTTACAAATAGTTAAATTCTCTTTTTTGTTATCACACTTTTTCATCTTTTACACCTCTTTTTTAAAAGAGCTCTGAAAGCTTCTTTTTCAAATAATGCAAAGATAAATCTTTATCTGCCTACTATGCACTGCCTACTGTCTACTGAACTCCCTCTTTCTCAAATCTCAACTCTCAAATCTCTCAGCTTACTGTCTACTGAATTCTCTCTTTCTCAATTCTCTATCTCAAAATGTTATTCTATTCAAGGGGAATAATCTTTCCTACACCGTTTTCGATAAAATCTTCTTTGTATCTTTTCCTGAACAGATCGATTGCTCCAACACCTGAGCAATGGCAGGGTGCTACTTTTTGGACTCCAAGATCCTTCAAAGCTAAAATTACCGAGTCTATAGCCGAATTTCTTTTATCGAGAAGATGAAATCCTCCTAAAATTAAAAAAAAATCTTTTTTGAAATCCTCTTTTGCCTTTTTTGTTATCTCCACTATTCCCGGATGAGCACATCCTGTGATGACTACTAATCCTTTATCTGTGTCTATGACCAGAGACTGCTCCGGAACTATCTGTCCCAACTCACCGGTTGTATAAACTTTTTCATCTATCATAAAAAAATTCTTTAGTTCAAGAATCTCATTCCCCATCTTTTTTATATCTGACTTAAATCCTTCAGGGAAAGATTTCAAAAGATAAACCTTTGCTTTTTTGTTTTTGCCCAAAAGCTCAAAAAGCCCACCAGTATGGTCCCAGTGATCATGCGATAGAAATATAAAATCGATTATCTCTGGATTTAAATTCATCTTCTCAAGATTATCTAAAAGAAGTTTCCCCTCTGCTCCTGTATCAAAAAGTATATTCTTTTCCCCAAGTTTGACCACACAGGAAAAACCCCATCCGCTCTTGAGATCTCTATTATATGAGTAATTGTCGAAAATGGTTGTTATAGACATCATGTCTTCTCCTCCGATTTAGTCCTGTTTTAATGTAGATTTTTTTTGAAATTTAAATATACAAAGATAAAAAGAAAAAATCCAGATTTTTTTTATCATATTTTGATCTGCCTTTTAGTATAATTCATAAAAATCATAGCACTCGTAATTGGTAAAATAAAACTAAAATCAGCAATATTTGATAGGGGTATACAAAGAGATGAAGTTGATGTTTCTTCTATCAGGAAGAAATCTTTTAAAAAACCTCAACTGTTATTCCGGATAACTCTTGTGCTAACTCTGCGATCTTGGAAAGAACATAGCGGTCCACCTTCAACAGGGATTTAAAAGCTGAGGGTCGATCCAATGAATAGATCTGTACCTTGTCAGGGGAGATATATCTTATCTTTTCGATCCATTCCTCCACTTCGTCTGTTGAGGTGTTGGAAATGTCCCCGCGCACAAAGACCGATTGGATGATTATATTTTTTATATCTTTAAGGTTCTCAATCATATCTTGATATTTAATTTTTGTTGCGGGTTGATTTATTTTTTCAAACGCCTCAGAAGTTCCACAATCCAACTTCATAATTCTCACATCCAACATCTCCAGTGCTTTTTTCACCCAGGGTAAAGCTAAAGAGGAGGAATTTGATAGGATAGCCACTTTTGCCTGAGGCTGAAATTTATCCCTGAGCTTTTTAACCTCATCGACAATCTTATCAAATTCTGGATGAATAGATGGTTCACCATTCCCTGAGAATGTGATATAATCTACTTTTTGTCCTTTTTTAAGCCAATCTTCCAAAGTTTTTTTTACTTCATCCACAGTGGGTAGAGCGGGAAGGTAGCCAGAAACCTCAAGGGTATGTGTCTTGGTCCAACCATATTGGCAATAGACACAGTTAAAAGAGCACATCTTATAGGAGGTAGGCATAAGATTTATTCCCAATGATTTACCCAGCCTTCTCGAATTTACAGGACCATAGATAATCGTTTTCTGAAGTTCAAGCAAAGTCATCTAAACATCTTTTCTTTAATATCGATATACGTCTACTCATTATAATATTTACGAAGTTTGAAGTCAAACAATATCTACCTATTGTCAATGCAAATTAAAAATGTCAGTAATTTATGGGTACAAGCTCATTTTCCTTTCGTTTAGTTCTTTCCTTTGGTATTGGTTTATGTTTTAGTTTTTTGCCCTGGTAAAAGATATGAACCGAGCCATCCAGATGTTCATGCACCACAACCTTTGCTTTGACAGAGCTTATCCGGTATTCATTCGGCAGTATCTGAAATACCTTTCCCTTGTAACTTATGGTATTATCCCCGGAAACGGTCCTTTTCTCTTGATGCATATGCACTTCTTTTAAACAGAAGATATCCTTTGACTTCAATCCTTTAGGTAGGGGTCTATCCAAAGGATTCATAGAATAAGCTTAACCAGAAAAGACTTTTTAGTCCTGTTTGGAAAAATATCTGACAAAAGACCTTACTTATAAACATTTCGTATTCTTTTTTGCATCTAAAGATAACCTACACGGATGGATAGTCTCTACCTTTTTAGTTATAAAAATTGATTTTTTTTTATAAATAATAAAAATGGGGATTTTTAAAAATCCCCATTTTCTTTTTTTCCAGCTAAGACTTAGCTGGTGGCATCATTTTAGGTGTTTTGGAGCACTCCATCTTGGTCTATTTTCCAGGTATCGATTGTGGGATCATCATCTAAGTTCGCAGTGGCTCTGCAAGTGAAACTGTTAGAATCAGCAGTTATTCTGTAAGTGTATCTCGCATCAGGCATAATCTCCACACCAATAGGCCTGAATGTTCAACCTCCACACATGGTCTGACCATTACAACAATAGTAATCATTCTCCATCTTGAAAGCTCTCTGCATCACATAGATCTGTTTTAAAATCATCTTAGCTTCAGTCTGTTTTGATTTTGTCGTAGCTTTCATAAAACGAGGAATTGCCAGGGATGCTAAAACCCCGATGATAACCCCAACAATCATCAACTCAATCAAAGTGAAACCTGTTGATTTTCCCTTAAATTTAATCAGCATATTTTCACTCCTTTCTTAATTTTAAATTTTTATATGTAGCTATTTTTTATCATAATTTTTAGAGCAAAAGATATGCACTATCTCGAAATCTTTCTTTAAGTTTTTGAAAGTCAAAATGTTTCGTTTTTCAAAATCTCAAGTTTTATTATTTAAGTCTTGATTCTTTCAAGCAGAATGCTCGCTTTTTTGCAAATTACAATAATAAACTATAAATTTTTTCAATTTGAGATTTTCAGAAATCGTATAATTTTATTAGGAAATAAGAAGGATTCTTAGAGATGAAATCGTTGCTTGTTTTTCTTTTTATCCTGCTTTTAGTAAATTTCTGCTTTGCCCAAGAAAAAATAGAGCTCTGTTACCAGATAAATATTGATACGTTGATTGTAGGCTATCATTCTGAAGTTGACATCGGCGCAATCTCACTCTGGTTTTTTCATACCGGATACCAGATCGATACGGTAATATTCCTTGAGCCCGCTCAAAATATGGACTACTCAGATTACAGAGATTCATTGGGAATGCTGAGAATATTGGTCTGGAGTCTGGGGGCAGAGATAATACCAAAAGGCACAGATTATCTTCTTTCAATTTACCTTTCAGGAGAAGGAACCATCCTTTTAGATACAGCGGATGTTTCTGATAATTTGGGACAGATATTAACTTACGAGGAGGTGGATTGTTCTGAATTGTGGGTAGATTGTCCTGAATCAGAGCAAAAGGAAAATCTTTCTTTACCTGAAAATTTCATATTATTTCAAAACTACCCCAATCCTTTTAATCTTTACACCAACATTTTATATGAGTTAAATCATGAGTTTTTCGTAAAATTAGAAATTTACGATATCTGTGGGAAGAAGGTAAAAACTCTCCTTTCAAAAAAACAAACCCCGGGTTTTAAAAGTTTGGTCTGGGATGGAAAAGATGAAGATAAAAACCTTCTGCCCAGTGGAGTTTATTTTTATAGGCTAAAAGTCGGAGATCAAGAGAAAACCAAAAAGATGGTCCTTTTAAAATAAAAAAATTATCCAAGACTTTTTATCTCAAAATGCTAAATAAAATCCTTGCTAAAGAGAGCACAAAAAGGATTAAAAGTATAAAACCAGCTATCCAGAATATTTTGCTCTTAGCTTCCCTTTGAGGAAACTCATATCCGCAGATATAGCAGACCTTACTATCTTTAGGAATCTCTGTGGCGCAGTTAGGACATTCCTTTTTCTTTTTCATTTAATGAGTGTTCCTTTATATTTAAGATAAGAAGGTCAGAATATTTAGCAAGAGCAAAATTGAATTGAATGGTTTACAAATAGAGATAGGGCTTTACAATCAGAATGTTTGACCTATAAGAAGGGGCTGTTGCTCAACCCCATTGTGTCATTCTGAGCGAAGCGAAGAATCTCATTTTTCCTACGACATAAAAGACCCTTCACTTCGTTCAGGGTGACATTTGTAGACTTCGGCAGCAACCCCAGAAATTAAACAAAAAGTTCTCAAAAGGATTAACAACTTAAAATCGATTGTTTTCCCTTGACCAAATATCTTTTTTGGGATATAATCGTATAGTTTATAGGGATTTAAAATGAAAAAAAGGTTTAAAATCCCAATTCTGTTTTTTGTATCCTTGTTTTTTATAGTCGGAATAATCTATTTACTTCTAACTCAGACCACCTTACTTCAGAGTCAGATCAATTACTGGGTAAGCTTTTACCTTTCAAAAAATTATCCCTTGAAGATAAAAATTGGAAAAATTAATGGTTCTATTTTTAATGAGCTTATACTTCACGATGTTCATCTGCTATATGATACACCCGAAAATAAATACACCATTTTGAAAACATCAAGGATTGATCTAAGGTATAATCCCTTCGATTTTTTAAAGGGGAAAATTGTTTTTAATTATGCAGAGCTCGATTCTCCACAAATAAAAATATTGAAAAAGAATGAAAAATATCTTTTGCCCTCCTCGAAAAAAAAGAAAAGGATAACATTAGCCCCTAAAAAACCTCTAGATCTTAGACTTGACACATTGTTGATAAATGATGGAACCTTTACACTTCTTGAAAATTCCCATCCTGTTCAGATTAAAGACATAAATCTTTTAACATCTTTAAAAAATCTGGATGATAAAAAAGAGATCAAAGTCATATTTTGCAATTTCGAGTATGCTGATAAAGATTTAAAAGTGAAAAAAATCGGAGGGAACATTGAAGTTAAAAAAGACACAATTTTTCTTTCTGACTTGGCTTTAAACACAGAATTTTCTAAGATCAAAACATACGGCACCATCTCCAATTTTAAAAATCCTGAAATTAACCTTGATATAAAAGCACATCCTTTTAATTTTGATGAATTAACTAAACTCATAAATTCAACTTTGTCAGGTGAATTCGAAATCGAGGGTAAAATAGAAGGGAATTTGAAATCTTTTAAAGGATATGCTAAGTTTTCTGGTGATCTTTTTAAAAGAGCCTTTGAGAATGTAGATTTAAAATATTCTTATAAAAATAAGGTCTTATATTTCAGTCAGATTCGTGGGAGAGTCTTCAGGTCATATCTTTCTGGTTCAGGCAATATAGATTTTGGAAAAAAACCAGTAACCTACAAGTTACAAGCTCAAGCTAAAAATCTCAATCTTCCAAATATTGTGTCCACTTCTCTAGACACCGATTTCTCCGGCAAAGTCTCTTTGGAAGGTCAGGGCTTTTCAGAAAAAGATTTTTTGCTTTCTATGCAAGTGGATTTAGACCAGGGCAAACTCGAAAAATATAGCTTTGATCAGGCTGAAGGTGGATTCTTCTTAGATCTGTCCTCTATTCATTTTCTTCCAGATTTTAAGCTTAAATATAAAAACACCGAGGCTCTTTGTGAAGGAGATTTGGATTACCAAGGGAAACTAAACATAAATGCACAAGTTTTTTTTGCCGACTTAAGTGAGTTCGAAGGTAAAACCCCAATAAAAAAGATCAGAGGAGGAGGGAAAGCAAAGCTTCAAATCGATGGAAGGATTAAAGAACTAAAAATTAAAGCAGAGCTTACATCTGATTCTTTGTGGGTTTATGAATTTTTTAGCCCAGATTTTTCTGGCTATATATATCTGGAAAACCTTCCAGCTCAAAAAAAAGGGAAACTTTCATTTCAAAGTCTTTCTGGTTCCATATGGGGGATTGATTATGATTCCACTGAGTTAAAATTGAAAATAGAAGATGACCTGATAAAAATCGACACTCTGTGGATAAAAAGTGATAATGCTAATATAAATCTTTGTGGTATCTTCGATAATTCAATTTCTCCGAGTCAACTAATTATAGAAGGTTTAAAGGGAAATTTCAAAGATAATTTTTTTGAGATAACCTCAAATGTCAAAATCTCAATCGATAAGAATTTTTTGGATCTCAAAAATCTTGAGCTGAAATCCAACCGGGGTTCATTTAAATTTATTGCTAAGCTTGACTATCCAGATAAAATAGATTTTAAAACATCCTTTTCCGAGATAGACCTTTCCTTTTTGACAAATACTTTTCTCTCTCAAAAAAATATTTTTGGGATTTTAAAAGGGGACTTATCAATTAGAAAAACCCTTCCCAATCCAGTTATAAGATTAAAAACAGAGGTAGTTGACTTAAAATATAAACAAGTTGATTTAGGAGAGCTTGAGACAGAGGTCTTTTATAAAGATAAAAAAATAAATTTTGAAAAATTTGAATTATCCTATCCTGGTGGAAAATATGCCCTCAAAGGATATCTTCCCTTTTTATTTTCTTTTGCACCTTTGAAAAAAGAATTTTTGGATTCCGCACAGTCCCTTCAAATAAAAGGAGAAGGTGAGGAGTTGAAGATATTTTATCCATTTTTATCTTTTATAGAATATATAAAAGGACCTTTTGAAGCTAAGATAGATGTTTTGGGAACTCCTCTTAACCGAAAAATCGATGGTGAGTTGAAACTGAGTAAGGGAACTATGAAACTTATGTCCATACGTGATCCGATTGTTAATTTAGATTCAGAACTTAAGCTTAAAGATAATATTTTGATGGTTGAGAAATTTGAGGGTGAGGTGAAACACAAAAGCTTTGACTCCGAAAGTCTTTTTAAAAAGATTTGGAGGTTTTTCTTTCCAAAAAGGATGAAAAAGGGTGAAGTGGGAGGTTTCGGAACAATTGAATTTAAAAGTTTAAAAAACATTCATTTTGACCTAAATATTGCAGGAATGGATCTTCCCTTAAACTACGAATATCTTGACCTCTCTGCCATATCTGATTTGAACTTAGAAATTACTGGACCAAATCCACCGACTATTTCCGGGGAGCTGTTTTTTCATCAACTGCACTTTCGGGAGCCATTCTCCGCTCTAAATAATACCTCACCACAAAAGAAAAAAAATGGAAAACCGGTTGATCTTAACTTCAGCCTACAAGCTTTCAACAACTGTTGGATTATAAATGAGGATATGAATCTTGAGTTTAAAGGTGATCTCTTAGTAAAAAAAGAAAGAGGGGACTTAAAACTCTTAGGGGAGCTTGAAACTATAAGGGGTAAATATTTCCTTTTTGGAACGAGTTTTAAAATAAAGAAAGGGAAATTCATTTTCGATAACCTTGAGAAAATCGACCCGAAACTCGATTTTTTAGTCTCAGCAGATGTTTTAAATCCTGTATCAGTTACACCAGTAGAGACCCCTATAACATCTAGTGGTGAGAAGATTGAATTATCTATTTTGGGAACTTTATCTGCCCCGGAGGTCAATCCTGCTTCTGGCTCCCCATATTCCAGAGAGGAGATGATAGAGCTTTTAACTTTTGGACAAAGGCTTTCAGCTCTCGATACTCTGGGAACAAAAAGCCTTTTTGAGGAAAGGGTAATAAAAAGTTTAAGTGTGGGATATGGAGGAAGAATACTGGAGAATTTAGCTATAAAAACCTTAGGGGTGGAGACCTTTGAGATCAGACCTGCCTGGACTGGTAAATTTAGCCTAGGGGAGACCGAAATAACCTTAGGTAAATACATCTCAGAAAAAATCTATCTCAAATATACCCGAACACTCTCACAATCGACTGGAGATGAGACCGGGGTGGAATACCGTCTCAGCCGGCACCTTTTTTTCGAAGGTTACAAAGATAAAAAAGGTAAATTCCATTTAGGACTTAATTTGAACTGGGAATATTGATGAAAAGAGAAAAAATAAATCATCTTTATTTTATAAGCTTCATAGTTTTTTTTTCTTATCTCATTCTTAACCCCTCTTCTTGTTTGGCAGTCAAACCTCCTATACTTCAAAAGATTATGATTGAGGGAAATCAATTTTTCAAAGAAAAAAGAATTAAAGAAAATATGACAAATAAGGAGAATAAGTGGTATAACATCTTAAATAAAAGGAGGCTAAAAAGGTGGGAACTGGAAAAAGACCAATACAGAATAGAGGGTCTTTATAATACTTATGGATTTCTTGAGGCTAAGATTAAGCTCGATTACAAGATTTCAGAAAAAGATAAAGCAAAAGTCTTTGTGAAAATCGAAGAGGGTGTTCAGACAATGCTTGAGGATATATCTTTGACAGGAGGTATTGAAAAGCTAAAGCCTAAGGCTTTTAAGATATTGGAAGAGTTTGAAACTGATAAGTTTTTAAATCCGGCTAAAATAGAAAAAGCCAAGTTCTTATTAAAAACATTATATGCAAACAATGGATACCCTTATGCTGAGATCAGGACAAGTGTCAAAAAAAACAAGGATAAAACAAAAGCTTCTGTTATTTTCGAAATCACCTCAGGTCCTCTGGTTAGTTTTGGAGAGGTCTTTTTAAAAGGACTTAAACATACAAAAGAAAAAGTTGCTAAAAGGGAGTTGACCATAAAGAAGGGCCAGATTTATAGCAGAAAAAAGATCGTCGACTCGCAAAAGAGGGTTTACTCCACCAATCTTTTCAATTATATAAGCCTTGACGCAAAAGAGCCGGAGAAAAAACCTTTAAATCCCGATTTCACATTGAAAGTAGTTGAGAAAAAGTCTAACTTTTTTGGATTAAGAATGGGGGTAAGTCAAACCCAGCCCGCCAATTTTGTTGCTGACCTCACGACTTTGGACCTTTTGGCTGAGTGGGGTAATAGAAACCTTTTTGGCACAGGGAGAAAAATTAGTTTTTCAGGCTTCTCCAGCTTTGAGATTGTCAGATATAAACAGAATCTTTCTAACCGGTTCAGTTTGAAATTCTTTGAGCCATGGTTTTTGGGCAAAAGAATTCTTTTTGATCTGGACCTATATTATGAGCCAGGAATAAAAAGCATTCTTCAGGATTATAAGATTCAATCGTATGGTGGAAATCTCAACTTCAGCAAGGAATTAAGCAATTTTATAAAAGGCTGGTTTACCTTCAGTTACCAGAGGATAAATATATTCGATGTCCCACCTGAAAAAATTGAGGATATTAAAAAAGAGTTAGGAATAAATATCAGGAGAAAATTCATCCTAATGGTTGAAAGAGATTCACGAGAAAATATCTTTGTTCCTGTTAATGGATCTTTAACTCGAATTTATGCTGAGCAAGTAGGAGGATTTTTAAAGGGTGACCATCATTTTCTAAAATTTATTTTTTCCTGGGCAAGATACAAAAGCTTAGGCAAGCCAGGTTTTCTGAACGTATTGGCTACAAGATTGAGATTTGGCTATATCAAAAGGATTAAAAAAGGTGAATATGTTCCGACCTTCGACAGATTCTATTTAGGAGGTGCATCCACCATAAGAGGATATGCGGAAAATACTCTTGGTCCTAAGGATGAAAATGGTGATCCAAAAGGTGGGAAAGTGATGATTATAGGTAACCTTGAACTAAGAAGGGGTTTATTCTGGAAGTTCGGCTACACTTTTTTTGCCGATTTCGGCAACATCTGGTTCGAGTCTGAAGATGTAAATTTAGATGATTATAAGCTGACCGCAGGAGTTGGCTTACAGTTTTTCACTCCAATAGGCCCTTTAAGGCTAGATTATGCGAGAAGAATAATACGCAGAGAAGATCCAGTTGGAACAAGGTTACATCTGAGCATTTTATACGCTTTTTAAACAACAGATTAAACAGATTGAACGGATATTATCAACGGATTTAACGGATAAAGCGGATGTTAGTCAGCGGATTAAACGGATTTTGTTTTTTATGATAAGTTTTTTCATAAATGCTAAAACGAATTTGTTAAACATTTAAATAATTCAGGAGATTTATGGTAGGCGCAGGCTTCAGCCTGCGAGAAAAAACTATTTTCAATAACAAACACAGGTTGCCTGCCCGGCCAGGGCCTGCCCGTTCAGGGCCTGCCCGGCCAGGGAGACAAGCTGTGTTACCGATATTTAAAAAGGTGAATCATAAAATGAAAAGACCTATAATCGGAATCACCTGCTGTATGGATTATGAGGACAAAAAAAGAAAATATCCATTCACTTTTGCTTTCGATTACTTAAAAAGAAAGTACTATGAAGCTGTGGAATTAACAGGTGGAGTCCCTTTGATTTTGCCTAATATTGAAAAGTTGGAATTAATCGACGACATACTAAAAACCATAGATGGACTGCTCCTCTCCGGAGGAGGTGATATTCATCCATCTTTTTTTGGACAGAAAATCGAAAAAGCTCTTCAAAAAAGCAAAAAATATCTTAAGATAATAAAGGAGAGGGATAGATTTGAAATAGAGCTTTTAAAAAGGGCTAAAGATAAAAATGTCCCTGTTTTCGGAATCTGTCGGGGACATCAATTGTTAAACGTCGCCTTTGGTGGAACTTTGTATCAAGATCTCTCTTTTTTAAACCTTAAAACCATTGAACATTCAACAAAAGGAAAAATCAAGTATAAAAAGAAGCATAGCGTTGAGATAAAGAAGGGGACCAAGTTATTCTCCATAATCAAAAAGAAAAAAGTCGAGGTCAACACAAATCATCACCAGGTGATAAAAGATATTGCACCAGGTTTTATCGCTTCTGCCCGATCAAGGGATGGTGTGATCGAGGCACTTGAAAGCTTAGAAGATGATTTTTTGCTTTCGGTTCAGTGGCATCCTGAAATGAACATTAAAGAGAAACAATCTCAGGCACTTTTTAAATCTTTCATCCAAGCCTCTTTGAAAAGAAAATGAAGAATAAAATGCAAAGCATTCTTCGAAAGAGTTTTTTAAAAAAAGTTAAACTCTATGTAGTAGTGGATAAAGAAATCTGTCCACACAAAAAAATCGAAAAGGTTGTGCTGGAGATAATTGAAGGTGGAGCACAGATGATTCAATTCAGAGATAAAAATTCTTCTGATAAAGATTTTTTAAAAGATGCTTTGAGAATAAAAAAAATAACAAGCTCAAAAAAAATTCCTTTGATAATAAATGACCGGGTGGATATCGCAGAATGGGTCAATGCTGAAGGAGTCCATCTGGGTCAGGATGACCTTCCCCCAGAGGTTGCCAGAAAGATTTTAGGTGAAGATAAAATATTAGGTGTATCGACTAAAAACTTAAAACAGGCAAAAATTGCAGAGAAAAAAGGGGCGGATTATTTGGGTTTTGGTCCTGTTTTTCATACCACCTCAAAAAAAATTCAAAAGACGATAGGTATCATTCCAGTCAAAAGAGCACAAGAGATAATAAAAATCCCGGTTTTCCCCATTGGAGGAATAAACTTAAAAAATATCGAAAAACTAACTGAAATTGGATGCAAAAGAGCCTGCGTTTTATCAGCCGTGGTCTGTGCTAAAGATCCCAAGAAAGCAGTTGAAAAACTTTTAAAAAAATTGATTGGAGTGTAAAGCTTTAGCTTTACTTATTTATTTTCCTTTTAACTGTAGCACGCGTAGCAGCCTGCCCGGCCAGGGAGCCTTTATGGCTCTGTGCGGAGGGATAAACCCTCCGCTACGCGGCTTTTAAAAAAATTGATTGGAGTGTAAAGCTTTAGCTTTACTTCTTTATTTTCCTTTCAAAGCTTCTTTTACCCAATTTAAATAGGAAGAAAAATAAAATTCTTATCCGACAACGCCAAACTTGTTATCTCAATTGAATCAAATATATTCAAATTTATAATTGACATCGCAATATAATAATGTCAGTAGTTGGCAAATAGAAAATGTCAGGTTATAATCGCCCATATGGGTGATGTGTATTGTTTAGCCTGACAATGAAAGAGACACATAGATATGCGTATGCATCAAGAGATAAGATAATCTCTGAAGTAAATGATGGTTTTGTTTTTCGTTAGTGTTCCTCACCAACGAAAAGAAACTCCAGGCTGCTGGTCAAAAAGACCAACAGCCAACGTCGAAGATCTTTTTGAATGTTAAAGGGTTTGGGTCCCAAATCCAGAAAATGCTTTTCTTATCCCTTGACACCCATCTTTTCTACGTTTAAATTATGTGGGAGGAAAAGAGGATGAGAAGATTTTTAGCCCCGAAATTTCTTGCCCATCTTAGGTTAAGATACGCCATACTTATTACTCTACTTTTAGCAACGATTCTTTTCTTCATCGCTTTTTTCGGAATTCAGAAAAGCAAATCAAATATGCTTGAGGTAATGGAAAGAGAGGGGAAGGCTCTGTTGGAAAGCCTGATTCTGGCAAGCAAGAATACTATTTCCGCTAACCTTCTAATTGAGGATTTATCTGCGGACAAGCTTCTGGATATTGCCAAGCTGGTTGACCGGTTAGATAACGAAGGAAAAGTCACAGAAAAGCAACTTTTAGAAATAGCAAACCTCACCGGCGTTTTAAGAATTGATATATTAGATAAAGATGGAAAAATAGTTCAAAGCAACAACCCTTTTGATAAAAAGATATATGAGGACACCTCTGGTGTAGTCTATTCAGTGCTAAACGAGTTTATCAATGAGGAGACTGAGGAGGTCTTTTTCAAGATAGAAAAAGAGGATATATTAAAAGAGATAAGATATGGTGTTATAAAAAGAAGGTCTGAAAAAAAAGGAGCAATAGTAGCCATAGCACCTGCTGGGTATTTTCGCGGATTCGAGGAAAAGATTGGGATCGGTTACTTTATTCAGAGGATAAGTCAGGAGTCGGGTATAGAATACATTTTGCTCCAATCCGAGCAGGGGATCGTTTTCGCCTCAAAAAAAGTTGAGAGGATGCTCAAGATAGAAGCTGACCCTTTTTTGCAAAAATCATTAAATCAGAACCTCTCCCTAAGCAGGGTCATACCATTTGAGGGCAGGAATGTCCTGGAGGTGGTGAAACCATTTTTATCAGAAAAATATCCAAAAGGGATTTTTAGATTAGGGTTGTCTTTGGAGGGGTACAATCAGGTATCGGAAAGTTATACCCGTCAGATGATATTTTTTGCTATAATTCTTTTTATCTTAGGTATTGTTCTAATCGGAATAGTGGTGATAAATCAGAGCTATTTTGTTCTGGATAAATCTTTCAAACAGATTAAGACCATAACCGGAAATGTTTTGGAGGGGATGGAAAGCGGAGTGGTGGCTGTTGACCAAGATGGGAAGATAATAATCATAAACAGGGTGGCTGAGTCGATTTTCTCTTTAAAAAAAGAGGATGTGTTAAACAGAGATTACTTGCAGGTTTTCCCTGAGGATGAGCCTCTTTTAAAAAAGACCTTAAAACAAAGAAAAATTGTCAGAGGAAAAGAGGAAGAATTCAAGACTTTTTCTGGTGAAGAGAAGTTTTTGATAATTGGAACTTCCACGATATATGATGAGGAGGGGCAAATGGGTGGTGCGGTATCTGTTATACACGATGTAACTGAGCTGAAAAAATTCGAGGAGGAGGCAAAAAGAGCAGAAAGGCTGAAAGCATTAGGAAGTTTAGCCGCTGGTGTTGCTCACGAGATAAGAAACCCATTGAATGCAATCTCCATTGCCACTCAGAGATTAAAAAAGGAGTTTATTCCGACGAAAAACGAAGATGAATACACCTCCTTCACCAATACGATCTTAAAAGAGATAAAAAGGCTCGACTTAATAATCAATCAGTTTCTGAGTCTGGCTAAAGCTCATAAGTTAAATTTAGCTGAAACTGATTTGAATTCATTGTTAAACGAGATATTAAAATTAGTTGAGATGGAAGCACAGGATCGAAAGGTCATAATAGAGAAAAAAATAGAAAAACTTCCTAAAATTCAAGTTGACAAAGAGGAGCTCAAAAAGGCTTTGTTAAATATATTATTAAATAGTGTCCAAGCCACACCACCAGAGGGAAAAGTGTTTTTTGAATCATTTTTTGATGAGGAAAAAAATGAGATTTTGATAAAAGTTAAAGATTCTGGTCCAGGAATCCCCAAGGAAAATCTTCGCAGGATATTCCAGCCCTATTTCACCACCAAAGAGAAGGGAACCGGTTTGGGTTTAGCCATAGCATACCGGATAATAGCTGACCATAAAGGAAAGATCGAGGTAAAAAGCGAGGAGGGAAAGGGGACAACTTTCATCATAAGATTGCCTGTGGAATAACAACAAGACCGAGTGTTCGCCAGGTCCCCTGACCTGGCGAGAAAAACTGTCGGGTCAGCTTGCCTAGCCAGGGGGGACCCGACCAGCACAGATGAGATTTTTTTCAGTGCTGTCGGCAATTACCTCCCACAGAACTCTAAGCGTCAGGAGTGGAGTTCCTGACGCAACTAATTAAAGTATATTTTGACCGGTGGCAGAAGTTACTGGTTTACCCTAACAACAATAACTTAGAAAATAAAAATAAATTCATCCTATTCCATAATAATATTTTAATATTCAACAAGCAATCACTTCAGCATATCAATGGCATACTCCAATTGTTTATCTCTTCCCCGTTTAACATCTTCTTCTGTTTGGATAACACGAATATCTGGCGGTATACCAAGCCATTCCCACGGCAGTCCATCGTAACGGCGAAGATCGATTGTTCCAATATAAACCAGTTTCCCGCTGGGTAGATGATATTCACCTGTCGCATCTGGAGGATTATCCTGAGAACCCGCTGAACCTCCGCCCGTTGTATCGCCTACAACCGTTACATCTGGCAATTGCTTCATGATTTCCGTGCAAAGTTCTCCCGCGCTAAATGTTGACCCGTTTATCAATACAACCACAGGATTCACATAAGTGAAAGGACCTTGTGGCTGAAATGGCGGCAAATCCAATAATTCGCCCAACAAGTAGAAATCGGGTCTCTCCAGTGGCGAGGTCATAAATCTAGTGACAACTGCTTCAACATTACCATAGTCACCACCTCTCTTTTGACGGATGTCAATGATCAGTCCTTTTGTGTTCTTCAGATATTGTAATGCCTCAGGAAATTCATTTATCAGATAGTCTTCGTGAAAATCTGACAAGAACGCATAACCTACATTACCAGGAATAATTTGGTATTCAATACTTCTACTTTCTGACAGCCGAAGTTCTTTGTCAAAATACTTTCTGACCACAAAAGGACTATATGCATGTCGATCTCTTAAGTGACGCGGCGCAACATAAGGATATACCTCACCACCACCATTGGTATGGTAATAAACGTGTCCATCTTTCAATTCAAATAACATGTCGTGTAACACCTGATAGATCTCATCTCCGTTTGCGTTTTCAGCTCGCGGACGATATACTGTATATATTGAGTCCCAATCGATCTTTTTAAATTCAAGATAAGGATATACAGATTTTACCCTGTTCCATGCAGCTTCAAAATCTTTCATGTTCTGATTCGATTCAGGGGCTGTCACGATAATGCCTTCGCAGGCCATAAGCGATACTGTGACAAAGAGAATGAATAAGTGAATCATCTTTTTCATTTTAGAACTTCCTTTTAGAATTTATATGCTAAAGTAAAAATTAAATTATCACTGGCAGAAAGAAGTGGATCCCACGAGCTGATTCGTGTCACATGTAATTTGTAAGCGAGTTTCAAGGAGAAATTACCATATAGATAATAACGAATCCCCAGTCTGATTGAAGCGTTCGTTCCAGACAACAAGGTCAGGAGTTTTGCAGGCGATTCATCTTCCTCTTCCGTATCCACCATCCGCAAGCCCAAAGAAAGGATACTCAACCGGAAGGAACCTTCCGCCTGAAGAGCGGGTCGTATCGGAAAGATGATCTCAGAACTAACTCCAAGAGAAAACAACCCAGCAAATGATTGCGAATAGTCAAATCCTGAAACAGCGACATTCTGTTTGTTATGAAAAATGTATATTCCCATTGAGGGTCCAAGAAACGCATAGACATCTCTTGTGAACAACGACATTTGGGACAAAGGATAAAGAAATCCCTGATTGAGTGAAAATTGTATGATGTCTGCCGAGATGTTATAGTTTTTTATTTTTGATGAGCTCCGATACTCTAAATCCAGATAGTAGCCGTATTTGTTGTGAAACCGAGACCAGCTAGCCTTAAACAACGGAAGTGTACCCGAATATTTCTCTTTAGAAATATACTCATCACGAACGGAATAGTTGCCTAGACCGTATTCAACCGAAATGCCTCTGGGAAATACAGTTCGGTGACTCAGCGAGTCTTGCCCAAAAGATTTTCCAGCAAATAATAAAATCGCTAAACTAATAAAAATAAATTTGATTGTCATTTTCATTCTCCAATTAAGTATTTTGAATAATGATTGCATAACTGCACTTGGGCTATTCAACTAAGTTTATTATGAATAGTAATTTCGATAATTTCCATTTTAGCTAAAGCCATATGCTTTTCAAATACAAATCTATAGGAATTAAACGCCAGCTGACAATGTTTATCTTGTTCCGCATAACACTCCTTTATATTTGATCAGTAAATAAATCTATACTTAACGCTCTCCGATGTCAAATTATTTCAACGAAGTCTTTGAAAAACTCATATTATCAATGCGCCGTCATTGCGAGGCTTGTCCCGAGCGTGAGCGAGGGAACTCGACGAAGTCCCGCCGTTGGCGGGACCACGCCCTTCGGGCTCGCAATGACAAAAAACCATGCTTTTTCAGAGACCTCTTACAATTTTCTTGCCACCTCATTAGCCACATCCAAAGTGGATGAATCCCCTTCCATATCATAAGTTTTTACCTTCCCCTCTTTTATCACCTTCGCGATAGCAGATTCTAAGCTTAAGGCTTTATCTGTCTCTTCTAACCAGTCAAGCATCAACTTTGTAGCTAAAAGCATCGCAGTTGGATTGACCTTATACAAACCAGCATATTTAGGTGCAGAACCGTGGGTTGGTTCGAATAAAGCATAATCATCACCTATATTCCCGGATGAGGCAAACCCCAACCCTCCTACTAACTGGGCACAAAGGTCTGATATTATATCACCGAACATATTGGAGGTGACCAGAACATCATAATCCTGTGGATTTTTTATAAGCCACATACACATGGCATCGATATTTGTCTCCCAGAGCTCGATTTCAGGGTATTCTCTGGCGATCTTTCTTGCCTCCCTTATCATCAACCCTGATGTTTCCCTTATCACATTTGGCTTCTCAACTATTGTAACTGATCTTCTTTTATGTTTTTTTGCATATTCGAAAGCATCCCTCACTATATTTTGCGCTGCAACTCTTGTGACTATTCGCAGAGATACTGCAATATCCTCCAGAGGTGTCTTTTCGAATTTTCTCATCCTCTGATGGTGTTTTAATAAAACATCCATCACTTCAGAAGGGAGAGGATGAAACTCCACCCCTGAATACAAATCCTCAGTGTTCTCTCTGAAAACAACTATGTCGATATCATCCCTGTAGTTCAATGGATTTCCAAAATATGCTTTGCACGGTCTTAAGTTAGTTCTTAAATTAAACTTCTGACGAATCTTTACAATTGGGCTGTAGTATGCATATCCTTTCCCTTTCAAAGCTGGATCAAGCTCCAATTCAGCCTCCTCCTTGGGCTTTGAGGTTATTGCGCCAAAAAGGCAACAATCGGTATTTTTCAAAAGGTCAACAGTCCTTTCAGGCAAAGGATTCCCCTCAGATTTCCAGAACTCCCATCCAACATCGCCAGGAATATATTCTGCATCCAAACCTATTCTTTTTAGAATAATTCTTGCTGCTTCCATCACATCCATTCCAATTCCATCCCCGGATAGCCATGCTATTTTGTATTTTGCCATAAGATTTCCCCTTATTTTAAAATCTAATATTAAAAGATACCCTGTGGGTATTTCCCAAATCTGAGCCATAAGGAACAAAAGCATAATCTAAACCATAAGATTTGACTTTCAATCCAAATCCCAAACTATAACTTTTCTCATCATATCCGAACTGATAACCACCTCTCAAAGC
>JAUWYR010000021.1 GCA_030615745.1 Candidatus Zixiibacteriota bacterium
TATTTTTCAGTGGCTGACCTTTTTCGAGTTCATCCCAAAATTCTTTTTTTACTTTTCTTAAAATATCATAAGCTCGAGGATTTCAGAAAGAGATTTCAAGCGTTGAGTGGCCTCTCCTATTCTGTAACCTCCGATTTAACTCTCTTTGGGACAGCTGGAAAATTCTATCGCTTTCCCTCACTTTTTGACCTGTATCCATCATCAGAGGAGCAAATCGTTGAGAGAAGAAATCTGAGGGAACAAAGCTTTTTAGAGTTTAATTTCGGCGCTAAGTGGATTAAAAATGATTATAAGGTCAAGTTAGGGTTTGTCCAAACTGAAATTAAAGATGACATTTTGTGGATAGGCCAATCCCCAGAAAATTTCGACAGAGAAATTTCAGGCTGTTATTTGAGTTTATCTTTTATCCCCCATCCTGATTTTTCTTTTTTCGCATCTTACTCTTATAAAGATGTTAAATACAAAGAAAATGGAAAAGAATACTTTTTCCCTTCTGTTCCTATAAGTAGTGCATTTTCTTTTATCCAGTACAAAAAAGAGTTTCTGAAAAAAGAGATTGAAATCAAATTAAGACTTGAAGGAGAATATTTATCGGAAAGGTATTTAGATTATCAAGAGTTGGATGAGGTTTCTGATGTTTTTATAGTTAATTCAAAGATCACAGTAACATTATTAGATTTGCACCTTTATGGTGTTGTCAACAACATAACAGATCAGGAATACAAATTGAAAGGTGAATATTTTATGCCCCAAAGGGAGATATTATTGGGATTTTTCTGGGAGTTCTGGGATTAGATTTTATAATTTAAAAGGAGGAGAAGATGAACAGGGAAGAGGCTTTAGAGCTTGTTAAATCCAAGGTCAAAAACAAAAATCTTATTAAGCACATGCTCGCAGTGGAGGCGATAATGAGAAGGGTGGCAAAGCATTTTGGAGAGGATGAAAACTTCTGGGCACTAACCGGTCTTTTGCATGATCTTGACTACGATGTAACGGTTAATGAGCCAGAAAAACATTCTCTTATAACAGTTGAATGGTTAAAAGATTATGGTTTAGATGAAAAAATCTTATATGCTATAAAAGCCCATCCCAAAAAAGTTGAGCCAAAATCAAAGCTTGACTGGACACTTTTTGCCTGTGATCCGCTATCCGGTTTGATCGTCGCCTCTGCTCTGATGCATCCCACTAAAAAGTTAAAAAATTTAGATGTTAAGTTCGTAATGAATCGTTTCAAGGAGAAAAGATTTGCAGCCGGTGCAAAGAGGGAGGATATAAAGGAGTGCGAAAAGTTAGGGATTTCACTTGAGGAGTTTGTCAGGTTAGCTTTAGAGGGGATGCAGTCTGTTGATAAGGATTTGGGTTTGTAATAAAAGCATGAAATATTGTAGGCACGGTTTCTAACCGTGCTTAAAATTTCAGCACGAATAAATTCGTGCCTACAAAATATTAATGGAGTATGAGCCTTTCCTGACCGGACAGGTAGGTTCATAAATATAAATCTTTTAAAGTCAAGCTAAAGCTTGACACTCCAAAAAGGTTTATAATAGTATAAAGCAATACTTTATATAATTATACTATGTTGTTCTAAATCAATGGATTACTTATTTAGGTATTTAAAATTATTTATTTTATCTTTCGTTTTTTTCCTTTTTTTTTCAAACTTATGCTTTACTGAAAATTCTTTGCCTGCTGATTCAGTTTCAAAAGAAAAAAGCTTGAAAACTTCCAACCAGTGGTGGAGGAAGGATAAGCTTCAACATTTTCTTCTGTCCGGAGTGATAGCCGGGTTTTCTTATAAAATTTATCATGACGCTTTTGATGAGGACAAAAATTCCTCGTTGAAATTCTCTTTTTGTCTTACTTTAAGTTTAGGTTTTGGAAAAGAGATCTATGATGAAGCAAGACCAGATAAAAAATTTTGTATAAAAGACTTACTTTATGATATCTTGGGAATCGGAACAGGTCTTTTTATAGCGACAAGATGAATTTTAAAAATAAAAAACAACTTTACGGCTGGGTAATTTATGATTTTGCCAATACCATCTTTTCGATGAATATAATAACCATGTATTTTGCCCAGTGGATTATCTTAGATAATTCCAAAGAAGATATATGGTATAGTTTTGCTCATGCTATCTCTATGTTTCTTGTTGCCATAACTATGCCGGTTTTAGGAGCAATATCAGATAGTTTTGGGAAAAGAAAGCCATTTCTTTTAATCTTGACCTTGGGGTGTGTTACAGGGACAATTTTTATAGGAATTGTGAGCCAGAATGTTTCACAGGTTGACCTGAGGATTTATTTAGCTTTAGCTCTTTTTATCATAGCCAACTTCAGCTATGAAGGGGGATTGGTCTTTTACAACGCTTTGCTTCCTGAGGTGAGTACTCCTGAGAATATAGGAAAGGTATCTGGATTGGGTGTTGGGTTGGGATATTTAGGCGCTATTTTGGGCCTTTTGATGGTTAAACCATTTGTTGAAGGAAATTTTTTTGGGCTGGAACTACCCTCTTTTTTAGGAGGTGGCAGGGAAAAGGCATTTATTCCCACAGCAATGTTTTTTCTTCTGTTCAGCCTTCCCACTTTTCTCTGGGTGAAAGAAAAAGTTAAAGAGAAAGCCAAAGGAGTTAGCTTAAATATAAAAAACGCTTTTGGTAAAGTCTGGGATGGAATAGCCCATACAAAAAAATATCCAGGGGTTTTAAGGTTTTTGATTGCGGACTATTTTTTCGAGGATGCCATAGCAACCACTATCATTTTCATGGCGGTTTATGCTCAGGTGGTTATGGGAATGGGGGACGAGTTAAAGGTCTGGTTTTTTATCATATCAACCACATCAGCTGTTTTAGGGTCTTTTTTGTGTGGATTTTTAACTGATTCTTTTGGTCCGAAAAAGACTTTGTTTTTTGTTGTCCTGGGCTGGATTTTCTCTTTAGGTATAATAATGTTTACTCATAATCAGACCATTTACTGGATAACCGGTTCTTTGATCGGGATTTTCTTAGGGTCAACCTGGACATCCTCCCGACCTCTTTTAACCAGCTTGGCTCCCAAGGAGATGTTAGGAGAGTTTTTTGGACTTTATTCTTTATCTGGAAGAACAGCTGCAATTGTTGGTCCAATACTCTGGGGTGGTGCTGTTTTGTATTTTAAAAAAGATAATATTTTTGTTCAAAAAATAGTATCTTATCTTGAGTCTTGCGGAGTATTTTTTTCAGAAAGAACTTTGAACACAATTCAATATAGATTTGCTGTGGGTATTATGGTCTTTTTGATGATATTGGGACTTTTGATCTTTATAAAAGTGCCCGACAAATTTAAAAGGAAGAGAAACACTGAATAATATGAAAAACTTTTTAAACTTGCATGAATATGTTGGAGTGATGCATATTCACTCCAAAGATTCTGACGGGAGCAGGTCTATTCCAGAGATAACAAAAATCGGCGAAAAGTTAGGGCTCGACTTTCTATTCTTTACAGACCATATGACTTTAAAATCTTATCATCTTGGTTTAGAAGGATGGTATCCGAAGGATTCTTCGAATGGGAAAACTCTGGTGGTAATAGGTTATGAGATAAATGACCAGGACAATAAAAATCACTATCTGGTTTTCAATTTAAAAGATATTGTTTCAGGTGAGCTAAAAGCAAAAGAATATGTGAAAGAGGTAAAAAACCAAGGTGGCTTCGGTATTATAGCACATCCGGATGAGATAAGAAAGACCATTCAAAGGTTTCCTTCTTATCCATGGACATCCTGGGAAACAGAGGATTTCAATGGGATAGAGATATGGAATCAGATGTCCGAATGGATGGAGAAACTTACCAAAATAAACCAGCTTAAGATGATATTTTCTCCAAGGAGGTCTTTAGAATCTCCCACTCCAAGAATCCTTTCAAAATGGGATGGGTTTAACAAAAAGAGAAAAGTGGTAGGTGTTGGAGGGGTGGATGCTCATGCTTATCCTATTGATATAGGACCTTTAAGGGTAACAATATTTCCCTATAAAGTCCAGTTCAAATCGATAAGAACCCATATAATCTTAGAAAAACGCTTATCATCTGATTTTTTCCAAGCTAAAGGTCAGCTATTTTCTGCGCTCGAGGGTTGCAATGTCTTTTCTTCTAATTATCGTTGGGGAGATGCTAAGGGATTTATGTTTTATGCTAAGTTAAAAGATAAGATTTACAAAATAGGGGATGAGGTCCCTTTTGAAGATGAGATAAACTTGTGGGTTAAGGCACCTAATGTGGCACACATAAAATTAATATCAGATGGGAATATAGTTGCAGAAAAAATAGGTGAAAATCTGAGTTATAGAGTCGAAGGTAGAGGGAACTATAGAGTGGAGGTCTTTCGTAACGGAAGGGGCTGGATTTTCTCAAATCATATAAGGATTGTTTGAATAAAAAAACTTTGTGCACGATCTTTTTTAAAAAAGTCTTTTGTTGTGAAGGTTGACAAGAAGTCTTTCTCTGGTTCGTGGAGGATGTTATCATTCTTCACTTTAAATCTTGTGGATGCCTGTCCAGCCAAGGATAACATCCACAGGGAGCTTAAAAATAATATTCACCAATTTCTCTTCCCCTTAATGAAATTGGTAACGCCCTGCCTTTTAATTATCCTAAGATTTTTTAATGGGCATCCCCATGATTGAGTTTTAAGAAATTAAGTTTTTCACATGTTTCAAATTCATCGCATTCCCAACAGCCTTTAATCCCTTTCTTCTGGCAACATTTTCTCATCTTGTAAAAAGGCGGACCTCCCCCACCTTTGCAGGCATTCTTGCAGCGAAATTTTACTAATGCTCCCAACACCTCATAGCATTGCGGGTAGTTTTTGAATACCTTAAAGAATGAAAAGTTGGGCAAGGATTCTGCTGTCTTATCGAACCTTGACTGTCTTAATTCTTTTCTAAGGTCTCTTGATAAATCAGCAACCTTTCCTTTGTAGGCAAAGCAATCTCCGCAGTAAAGACCACAATAAGCGACTAAATTTTTATCTTTTATCTTCATATTCTCATCTCATTAATTTCAGATTAATTCCCAAATTTAAAGACAGTTCTTGGATAATCGCTTTTAAGGTTTTTGCCCTTGATTTCATATCAGATATTTTATTGCTCACAAATTTTGTCTTCGCCTCCTCTATTGCATTTTTAATTACTTTGACAGGCAATACTATGCACGCCTTACAATAAAAACTCATTGACCTCCCGTCATTGTGATTTTTGAGTAGATTTTCTACCAATAGTCTCCTTTCTCTTTGACCCTTTAGCCAGCTACCAAATCCTTTTTTTCTAATTTCATCTAAGTTTTCTGTGGCTTTTTTGGTCCAATAGTCTAATCCCCATTTTCTTCTTACATACCTTTCACAGGGATATTCATCGCATTCTATGCAGGTAAAAACCCCTTTTTTCTTTACACAACATCTGTAAATACTGCACCAGTCATGTTGCTCGCCCAATCTGCAAGCGATGCATCTGCTTGGTGCTTCCGACTGGTATTTTGGACATAAACCGCAGAATATACCACAACAGCCGACTAAGTTTTTATCTTGCTCGCTTATTTTACCTCTACACCAATTATATTATTATGATAAGATTTCATCAATACGCTTCTTTAATTGAGCGGCGGATATTATCCAAGGTGCCCTCCTGATATAAAGCAAAGCGCCCAAAATAATCATTTTTATTTATAGGTTTCAGACCACTAATCGTGATGTACTTTTACCTTTTAAGTGTTTATCACCTTTGCTTGGATGACTTTAAAGATATACCTTTGCTTTTTTATCTTTTGCTTTCCTTAAGCACTTGCTCTAATTTCTTGGCTGCATTTTTGTGGTCAAATTTTTTTGCCAATTTTAAAGCATTCATAGAAATCCTTTTCCTGAAGTTGTAATCTTTTAAAAGCATAATGACATACTTGGAAAAAGCGTCATAATCAGAAGCGACAAACATATCTTTTTTATGGGCTGGATTTATTCCAAAAACAGCCCGTGGGGTGGCAACAACTGGAAGTCCACAGGATAGTGCTTCTAAGATTTTACCTCTGAAGCCAGAGCCTAACTCGATTGGCGCAACAAAAATATCGCTTTGCCAATAAAATCGCTTGATATTTTCGTTATCTCCTCCTTGCTGGACAATCACATTTTCACCTCTTAAATCGAGAAGCTCTTGAGGTGGATTAAATCCAATTGCATAAAACTTTGCATCTGGGACATCTTTTAAAATTCTATTCCAACAGTGCTTGATAAAATTTTTTACAGCATCTACATTTGGATAATGCTGAAAATTCCCTATGTATAAAATATTCTTAGTAATTCTTTTCTGAAATTTATCCTTTGGAGGAGTGAAAAATTTTGTGTCAACTCCATGAGGCACCACCCTGATTTTGTCTTTCAGATCTGGCAAGTAACTTACAAGAATTTCAGCATCCTCTTTAGTTAAGGTTAAAATTTTATCTGTGGTTTTATACATCTCAAATTCGTAATAAAATAACTCCTTTATTGTATCTTCACTAATAGCTTCTGTTTTTTTTGCTCTTAATTCAAACGATTTTGTATAACACTCATGAACTGAGATTATACTCATTGTATCCTTTGGGATGATGTCAAAATTTGCCTCTATATATTGCCCCATTACAGAATATTCAGCAATAACGGCATCAAAATGATTCTTTTCCAAACTTAACTTGAACACATCTTCTATTTCCTGATTATAACCTCCGTCTCCGGTTAAAAAGAATCTTGGTCTTTTCAATCTTTTATAAAGTCTTTCCACTTCATTGGGAGGTCTTTTTCTTACTGATTTGATCTGAAAAATCTTTTCACAGAAATTTTCAAGACTTTTATCCATCAGGTCTTGTTCGGTATAAACTGGAGAAATTAGTGTTATCTTATGCCCTAAAAAAGATAGGTTCTTAATCCTATGGTAAATGAGGATGGGTCCACCTATTATATCTTTTCTCGGAAAAAGTTTTGTCAAAAACAAAAGATTCAGGCTCATCTTTACTTTTCGCTTCCTTTGCCAGCTTCGGGAATTCCTATGCGAAGCATCCTTCGGATTCCCGAAGCATCCAAAAAAATGCACGAATAAATTCGTGCCTGCAAGCTTACACCTTTGCTCATTTTTGCTCAGGCTCATAGATTTTTGTTTTACTTGTCCAACTATCTCTCCATTCGATCTTTTTAATTTTGATTTTTAGCAGGCAAAACTCAGAGGATTCCGGACCATCGGAAAAGTATTGAGATAGGTCGAAATTTGCGAGATTCCACACCCTCTTTTTCTCCTCTAAATTTTCGATTATTTCAGCTTCACCGATTAAAATAGCGCATTTTTCTCCTTTAGGTTGCTCTACAAAAGCAAGGCAAATCTTTGAATTTTGCCTTATTTGTTTTACCTTTCTTGAGGTGCAAAACGTTGTTACCCAGACAGACATATCATCTTCAATAATCGGGGATACCGGACGCACTCTCGGCTGGTCACCATCGCAAGTTGCCAGATATGCATGGAGAGAGTTCTTTTTCATTATAGCTACTATTTTTTCTTTTTCAGATAGATTCATGAATATTTCCTCTTTTTTTTCATTTCGGTTAATGGTTGGCGTCTAAACGAAGCAAAGAATGCCGACAGAAATAACTTCATAGTATAATTTATAAATTATTCACTATTCTCTGTGGTTTTAGGAATATAGTCTATAATTTTTTTAACTTCTTTCAGATATTTTTTTTCTGATACCCAAAGACTCATACCCCGATATTTACCGGATGTTTTGTGATATGAGCCTTCCCAGAACCTGAAATTTTCCACTTTGAACTTTGCTTTGGGATCAAAGAAAGCTTTGGCTGGCGGATGTATGTAAATGCGCAGGTCTTTACGGGTTACATTGATCGTTAAAATCTCTTTTCCTTTGGAGAAAAAAGAGATCGCTTTTCCATCGTCTGTCTTTATATCATCTATTCTTGTCGCCAGAGTATCCACTATATAATCAAAAAGTTCATGAAGGACTTCGATCGCTTCTTCTTTTTTGAACCTTTCAGAACACTGTTGCCAGATATCCTCTTTTACCAGTTCTTTTAATGATTTTATATTCATTTTATCTCCAGTTATAATTTAGTTCTTGCTTCCAAAAGAACAAGTAAAAAAATGCACCAATGAATGCGTGCCTACGAGCTTTTTGTATATTCGCAAAGTGTCGAATGGATTTGGGTGAACGAGCTCCACCAAATCCTGTGTTAACCGATTTAACTGTCACCCCCTAAACTAAATGTTCAACCAGTATTTTTATTCCAATACCGATCAAAATGAGACCTCCTATGATTTCAATTTTATTCTCAAAAAAGTGTCCACTTTTGTTACCAACAAAAACGCCGAGAAACGATAACAGAAATGTTACGATTCCAATTACTATTATTGGGGTTACAATAGAAATTTTTAAAAATGCAAGGCTTACCCCAACGGCCAAGGCATCAATACTTGTAGCAAGGGATAACATCAACAAAACATAAACATTCAGTGGGTCAACTTTTTCCCCCCTTGATTCTATCTTAATTGATTCATAAATCATTTTACAACCAATCAGACTCAGAAGCCCAAATGCTATCCAATGGTCTATACCTGAAATAAAATCTCTCAAACTAAGCCCTGCTAACCACCCTACCAGTGGCATAAACGCTTGAAATGAGCCAAAAAATATTGCAATCTTTAAAGCATTATTGATTCTCAGGTATTTTATTGTTATTCCGTTTGTGATAGATACAGCAAAAGCGTCCATTGCCAATCCAAATGCTATAAATATAATTGTAATTATGTCCATTTGATATCAGGCTGTACCGCCAGTCTATTTCGGCTTACATTTCGCATGTTTGTGAAGTGGAAAACCATTTAGATATGCGAAGTTAATCGGAAACACGCTTTTATATGCTGCCACAAATATATTATCAATCAGTTAGAAACTCAAGTTCATTTTCAGGGATACCCTGTGCTCTTCCATATTTTACCGCCTCTTTCCAGGTGTTTTTATCATTTTTTAAAATTTCAAATTGTTTGTCATTGTAAACCACAATGATTTTGTCTTCTTTCCAGAAATGCGCATACCAGCCTTTTAAGATATAAGGTTGTAATGTGTTAATCTCATCTTTCGAGCATTTCACATAGTAAATATGCCATCTACCTGTGTTTCCTTCATAATCTATCGCTATATTATTTTCAGTAATCACAGCTTTATAAACCGAAAAACCGTTAATAACAGTAGGGTCCCTTAACCCCTCAGCGATAATCACACCTTTCCAATCGTTCAAGGTTTTTAGCTCCTTTTAGTGGGATCGCGGTATGATTTCAAGGCTCGGCGTGGTTGTCCACAGGGAAAGCCGAGCAATGTGGCTTACCTGGAGCAACAACGCCAAACCTGTGTTGGGCTATTGTATGGTTATGAAGGCTCTCTTCTCTAGTAAAGAATTCAATCTATATGATCGACTACGCAGTGCAAATTATCGTGCGTATCCTGCATTATGAATACTCTCAAGTGCTATCTCAGCCAATAGATCCGTAGGTGCACCAGCAAGATGAGCAGCCTCATGCATTATAGAACCGGCGATCGCCTTTGGTTTTTTTTGTAACTGGAATTCTCTCAACCACACATCTTCTCCATTTATAGTACTGTATGCTGGTGGCAACTTGTAGTTTGAATCACTCTTACGCGCCTCTTCATCTTTTCTCAGCGCTTCTAGAAGACGCGCATCCTTTGACGTTTCTGCGTAATGTATTACCATTTTCTCTAAGCTTCTGAAGTAGACATCCCTTGGGAGTTCTTTGCCACTGAGTGTCGAGACTGTTTTACGAAAAACTTCATTGAAATGTGGTTGAAAAGCAAGTCTGTAAGCAAGTTCAATTGCTTTATCGACCTTAGACCGATACTTTGTAGGGATGGAGTCATCAGATTCATACCGTATCCCGCGATTGCCTGGCATGCCTGGTCGTGCAAAAGGGTCGCGTAGGGCGGTCTTCGGTATCGCCGCGTTTTCATTCTCCAAAGCTTGTTCTCCAACAGCATCTTTTCGCAGAATTTCGCCCTCTCGTGCATTTGGGCTGTTATCATGACTCGCCATCTGTACTCTCCTTATGTTCAAGCGGAGGGAATATCTGTTCGAAAAGCTTCGCTGCATCGGCGTCTTTATCCTGTATTATCTTGATTCCCAAACGATTCTTGTCTACCTCTGTTTTTGTTAGCTCGTTACTTAGCTCTCTAGATTCAATCGCTTCGTCTTGAAGCCCATGAGAATAGACATCCAGAGCATCACCCTGTCCGAGCAACGCTTCGACAATTACACCCGGAGTTCTCAATACGTGTGTGTTTGCAGAAAGAATGATCCCAGGCACTGAAATCTCGGTTCCGGTTACCGGATCCTTGTATTTAGATGTATAGTCTTTTTTAACCCGCAGATACTTGTGGATTACAGTGCCGCTACTGTCCTTAATCTCTTTTTCTTCAACAAATGTGTGATGTTTATCCCGGTAATCATAGATATTACTAAGTTCATCGATGACAGCTTGTTTTAGCTCGGCTCGTTTTGCTTGATCTACGATAACTTCTTCAAGTAAAGAATCCAACTCAGACAACGAGACTTCCTGATAGGATTCAGTGAAGCCATTAAAGAAAGCAACTCGAACGTCTACTAAATGAAGTAGCATAATAAACTCCTGATTCATCTGTCGGAAAACGAAGTTGAGAGTGCGACTGACATTAATGTTTTGAATCTCACGCTTAATCGAAGTTTCCTCTTCGGCCTTTTCCTTGACCTCGTAGCTTGTATTGATCTGAACATCTCGCTTGGCTGATGCTGTAGCAGCATGTTTTTCTGTAGCACTTGAAATGTTCTTTGCAAACTCCTCGCGAGCGGAATTTGTCCCTCCCTTCACCCCTCCGCTTACCTTGGCACTGCCAAAACCCCAACTTGCCTTTGCTTCCGCTTCCGCGTGATACGCAAAGGTTTCCTGATAAGCCTGTTTATTTGACTGTTCGCTTTGCACAGAACTCTCGAATTCAGAAGCACTTGTTTCACTAAATGAGTCAAATATACTTGATGCACTCTTGGCATCTGTCTCTCGACTCATATAAGTCTTAATACTGATCTTCGTCTTCTCACCAGGTAGGAGGGAAAACGTCTTAATTGTCTTACCCGCTCCATACACGCCAAGATAGGAGGACAGTCTATGAGTTTCAACGAGAAGTAAGCGGGGGCGCGGGGTTATAGGTTCTGGAACAAAGTTGTAGGTATATGTTCCATATATCGTCCGATAGACATTAAGACGTTCACCTGCTTTTAAGCGAGTGGCTATTATTTGAGGGTCTAAGCGAGCAAGTGCAGTATCAACAGGTCTTACTGACTCAACTGTTAAGCCTGGATTTGGTTTTTCCGCAAGACGGATAGCAGCAGTATTAATCTTAATGTTGCCAAATAGTTTAGCATCGTAGAAGCCGAATTTCCTAACCTTGGATATCTTGTCTGCTAAGGTTGACTCATCTAAGTCCTCAACTGCTTTTCTGAGCGTTGTATCGGGTTTTTTACTAGTGCTTGGTTTGAAATAGTTTGGTGGTACTTTGAGTTCAATGTATTCCGTCCACTATAGGATGTTGGTTCAGGGACATCATAGCGCAGGATTGGAGCTTTACCACCGGGTTCCAATTTTACTAATGGTTCGTTCTTGTTTGCCATCGGTCATCCTCCTTTTTTTCTGATCTAAATGATGCTTATCGTAATTAGGGCTGCCGAACTCGCCAAAGGCGATTTGAATGGAATGCAGCGAAGTTGGCAACTCAGAGCTGGGCGAAGTCTTGCTCGGTGGTAATGTTCTCGTCACTCACACGATTAGAAACTATGCGAAACTACGTTGGTATCTTTAGTAAGCTCCAGTGTGGTGAAGAGATTAAAGAGCCTGAGTCTGCCAAAGACCTCATCAACTCCCACATCCTCATCCAAAACACCTTCCCCCACAGTGTCATCGAATGTAAAACTTTCAGAAACGGTAGGGGTGTTGGATCCGGGAAGAACTTGATTCTCGGGTAAGTATAGAGAAGTTTATCAATTGGCAATTCTTCCCTGAAGATAGGGAGGCGTACGCCTTTGCCCCAAAGTTCGCACTTCAACTTAAACAACCATGTCTTAGGGCAAGCCTTCATCAGACATTGCTCGAATGCAGTAAAGTGCACTTTACAAGTCACAACAGCCCGTGCTGTTCTCCTGGTTCGGTCGTGCGTTATATTGAGTTTTGCATCGGTGATTTTAGCCATGATTATCTCCTCTTATTTGTTTTTAACATTTAGCTGGTCACTTTTTCATGAGGTAAGATCAAATCCTAGCTACAAGAGAACCCTACCTTTATCCTACATCTTGCGTCAGCTCGTCTCTATCACCTCCTTTTAATCCCCAAGCAAAATGTCGCTCAACTCAAAATAGGCGAACACTATTTCGTTTATCCCCGCCTCTTAAAACTTTGTGTTTCTATAAGCTTTTTATTTATAGCATAATCACCTCCTATTAGAAATGAAACCGGAGGACCTCGCTTTTCCGATATGTTCTTAGGTCATATGGTTATAAATCTCGACTATTTAAACTCTTATGACTTAAGAGTTCTTGAATAAATAGCAGGCCTATCGTCCTCTGAAAATACAGATTTCAGAGATGTGCCGAAAGTTAAGAATAAACCTTTCGGGTTTTAAGGCTATATCCCCCTCGCTTCAGAGACTTTCTGCTGTTTTTTATTCCTCCCCATTGCCCACCCACACTTCTCAAACAGCGGTTGTTTTCCATCTCTTTCGCATTTCTTTAGTAAAAATATACTATCTTTTTTCCAGAAGTCAAGCATTTTTTCAAATTTTTTAACTGATCTTTGAAATAATAAGATGAAAACCGGAAGATAAACGTTTATGTTTACTTGTAGTAAAGCCAAAGCTTTACACTCCAAAACAGCCATATAGCCAACTCTTTTAAAATGGTGAAATGAAAAATACTTATCGCAATATCTTGCGTGTTTTTTTATCTTGTGGCTTGGTTTACGCAAATTATTACGATAAACTTTACTTCAAAAGAAAAAAAGCAAAAAATCATTTAGTTGAATTATAGTATTTCAAGCAATTAAAAGCTATCTGATTTAGTTTCATCTTTGGCACAGATTTTGTTTGTAAAAAAATATGGATTTGAGTCGTAAGACTTTTATTTTTTTAAATCCAGATATTGTCATAACCAAAAGGATTTTTAAACTTTTGTGTCTTAAAAAAATGTGAAAATTTAGGTCCTGTTTGGGCTTGACAAAATAAGGATTTTGTATTAAATTAAAAAAAGTAAACAAGGAACTTAAATCTTAGAAGGTCTTTTTGAAAGAAAGGCAGAGCTCTACTAAATTCGAAAGAATCTTTAACTATTCAGCCTGCTTTGTAATTAGTTTTTTAGGATTACTTGTTCTTTTCGGCATATTCAATATTGAAAAAAATACTCGTATTATATTTGGTTGGGCTATTTTGCTTTACGGTCTTTTGAGATTTTTTTTGCTACGAATGCGGTACAAAGGTGAGGAGACTAAATTAAGGAAGCTTTAAAAAATTCTTGACATAAAAAAGATTTGATTTATTTTAGGTTTTTAAATTTTGGTGAAAAAAGCGATGTTAAAAAAAATTCCATATTCTATGAATCTTTCGAATAAATTTTGGAAAATCATAACTTTATTTTTCCTTTTGCTTTTCGTATTTTCCTCCACCTCTGGGTGCAAAGACCTTCAATCCGGGATTGATGCGTTCAAAAGCAAAGAGTATGATAAAGCTATTAAGATTTTAAAAGATTATTTAAAAGACAATCCTGATGATGTCAACGCTCATTTTTTCTTGGGTAGCGCTTATTTTAAAAAGAGTGAGCTCGGTTTAGCCCAAGAGGAGTTTGAGAAGGTTTTAGAGGAAAAATCAAAACATACAAAGGCTTTGTATCAGTTAGGTTTGGTTTTCTATGAAAAGAAAGAATTTAAAGATGCAAAAAAGCTTTTTGAAAAAGGACTTAACCTTAAAAATGACAAAGCATGGTTTTATAATGGTATGGGTTTGGTCCAGATGGCAGAAGGAGATTTAGAGAATGCAGATGTTAGTTTTCGCTCTGCAATTTTTGAGAATCCAGATGTGGCTGAGTTCCATAAAAACTTGGGCGATGTTAGCTTCAAAAAAGATGTCTTGCCGATCGCAATTGATGAGTATAGGCAGGCAGTTGAACTTGATTCCACTTTAGCTGAAGCACATTATAAATTGGGGGAGGCATATTTCTTATCCCGCGATTTTAACTCAGCGGTAGAATCTTTTAAATCTGCAGTAAGACTCAACCCTCAATACAAAGATGCATATTTGAGGCTCGGGAATTTATATATGATCGACCGCAAACATTATCCTCAGGCTAAGGTGATGTATGAAGAGTATCTTAAACTCGACGATACTAAGCCAGATGTTTATTTAAGTTTGGGCAAAGCACTTTATTATATAGGTGATTTAGAAAATACCATCCTGAATCTTGAGAAAGCTAAAAAGCTCGCTCCTGAAAGAGAGCAAATCTATCATTTTTTGGGGATGGCTTATCAGGATAGTAAAAATTTCGACAAGGCTTTAAAATCTTATGATGATTATGTTATGCTTAAGGAAAAAGAGAATTCGAACCCCTGGGAACAAAAGGATGCTGAATTCTGGATGAGAAAGGGTAGAGCACATCTGGCTTTAGGAAATTCTTTGAACCTGGAGAAGGGCTCTTTGGCTTTAAATAAGGCAGTGGAACTCGACTCCACTACAACAGAGGCTTTCTGCTCTTTGGGATACACTCTATATAGACAAGAGAAATATAGGGATGCAATTCATTTTTTCAACAAATGTATTGAATTTACCAAAGGAGACGTTTTTAACCCTTTAATTTATCTGGCTTATTCCTATATCGCTCAGGGCGATCACTTAAAATCAGTATCTCCGTTATTGAAAGCTATAGAACTCCAACCTGAAAACGTGGAGGTAAAAAAGACTTTAGCTATAGTATATTACAGGGAAAAAGATTATGAAAAAGCTGTAAAGCTATATCCCTCTATTTTGAAAAAATATCCTGATGATTGCGAGCCAATAGGACAATATAGCTATTCTCTGGTTATGCTTCAAAAATATAAAGAAGCAATTCCCTATCTTAAAAAATCTATCAAGTGTTATCCAAATGATATTGGCTATATGTTGCTTCTGGCACAGGCATATGAGCTCAATAAGAGTTTAGATGATGCTTACGGGTGGTATATGAAAGTTTTAAAAATAGATTCCAATAACCAAGAAGCTAAAAGAGGTCGTGATAGAATAGATATGCAAAGATTCTAATTTTGTCTAAATATATAATATGGAGTAAATAGATGGGAGAAAATAAAAAAGAAAAAACCTCACCAGAAGATGAAAGATACAAATACATAGGATTTGACGTATTCCCAAGAAAGCCCAAAAAATTCTGGAAATCAGAGGAAGAGCAGAAATCTCATTTAGAGAAGGTAAAAAAGAGAAAAAGGGTACTTTCAGGCGAGGAGCGTGAGCACAGTCTGGTCTATGTTGATATTCTCTCCAAAGTTGAGAGTCTGATTCTAACTTTCTTTTCAGCGCTTTTAGTCATCACCTTTTTTCTACCATGGTTTTCTCTGGAAAAAGGAGGGCAAACTATAAGTTATACTCCCTTGGGATATATTCTAAATTTCGGTTTTATAGCTAATTTCTCGAGCTTGGGTGGATTTTTGCCTGTTGTTTTTGTTTCTTTTTTGCTTTTGTTTATGATCTTATCTTTGGTCTCAGGTTTGGGGAATTTGTTTTTTTTATATCGAAAAGTAGAACCTTTGGAGAAATATCTCAAATCCTTGAAAAGGATGCTTTTTTTCAATTATCTTCCGGTTTCATTGTGGCTTCTGGTTATTATGATCTCCATTGTTGGGTTTTCAACTCCATTGGGTAGCGCATTTGGAGTAGCCGAGCTTTCTGAGAGTTTTAATGTGGTCAATTTCGTTACCGCCACAAACTTTGGCATTTGGATGGCTTTAGCCTGCCTTTTGGTTAATGGGGTTAAAGCTTCTGATCTATGAATGGTTGGGTTTAAAAGGAGGTTTGAATGTAAGCGTGAAAGAAAAATGTGATTTTAAATTTTTTAGTTACTCTTAAATTTTTAACCAAAAAAAGGAGGAAAACTCAGTGAAGCAATCTGTTTTTATCATCTTGGTTCTGGTAGTCTCCTTCACAGTAGGGGTCATAATTTGGACTCAACTACCAGTATATCTGCGGGAGGGAGGACCTCTGGTATCAGTGTTGATCGCTTTGACGGTGATGCTTTTGTGTTTTATTCTGGAGCGTCTCTTCACTCTGCGCAAAGCCAGAGGGGTATCCTCGATTCAGGCGTTTTTTAAGGATGTGATATCTTTGCTTCAAAAGGATGATTACGATGGAGCAATCGCTGCCTGTGATAAGCAGAGGGGATCTTTGGCTAATGTATTGAGAGCAGGAATCGATAGATACAAAAGTGTAGCTTCGCAGCCGATTCCAGCTGAGAAAAAGCTTTCTGAGACGCAGGCAGCTATAGAGGAAGCCAATGCTTTGGAGGTTCCTCTTCTGGAGAGGAATCTGATCGCCTTGTCCACCATTGCCTCCATTGCTACGATGGTAGGTCTTTTAGGGACGACCATAGGAATGATACGTGCCTTTGCCGCTACCGGTCATCGAGTTGGTGGAATTATCGATGCTCAGCAGCTGGCTGTTGGAATATCAGAGGCTTTGGTTAACACTGCAGGTGGTTTATGGAATGCCATTATTGGAATCGTGGCTTATAACTTCTTTGTTAACAAGGTGGATTCTTTTAACTATACGATGGATGAGGCAACCTATGAGGTTATCCAGCTTTTTAAAAGCAAGGCCGGGGAAAAAGAGGAGGTCTCAAAGGTTTAGAAGGAAAGGTGAGATAAGATGCTTAAGCGAATGAAAAGAAGGATCGGTATTAGAATCGACATGACCCCTATGGTGGATATTGCCTTTCTTTTGCTTATCTTTTATATGGCAACTACCACCTTTAAACCCCCGGAGAAAAAACAGGTGGATTTACCCTCCTCTCACTCAGAGATAAAGTTGCCCGAAACCAATCTTATGACTATTACTGTGACAGAGGAGGATAGTGTTTTTGTGGATTACGTGGTTTCGAGAAAAAAGAAGGTAGTTGAAGAAGGTAAAGAGAAAGAGATATTAATTCCTGACAGGATTTATCAGGAGGCTACACTTCAGGATTTAGCCCAGGTTATCACTCGTATGAGAATAACTGATAGAGCAGCAGCAGCTTTGCCCTTGATAATCAAGGCGGACTGTGATGTCTCCTACGGCTCGATGTCTCGACTGATGGATGCGCTCCAGGGAATTGATATTAACAAGTTCAGTTTGGTCACAGAGCAGGAAACAGAGGTTGAAAAACCAGAAGAAGGAGGGAGTTGATAAAGTTTTGAATTTTTGCGTATTAAATTTTAGGAGAGATAAAAAATGTCAACCGAAGTTGAAATAGGTGGACCATCTAAAAAAGAGGTAAAAAAAGGAGCCTCCGGGCTTAAGAGAGCTAAAAGAAGAATAGGTATAAGGATTGATATGACTCCAATGGTGGACATCGCTTTTTTGCTTTTGATATTCTACATGGTAACCACGGTTTTCAGTTCTCCCCAGGCTATGGAAATAAGTTTACCCCCTGATCGTGAGACAACTGTTCCTATTGCTGAGTCGAGGCTTTTGACTTTAAGAGTGGATGAGGATGAAAATCTTTACTGGAACATAGGGATGGAAGAGCCCCAGCCTTTACCCTTTGACTCTTTGAGAGCCTTGCTTCTGGAGTGGAATACAAAACAGCCTAAACTTGTAACCTTAATAAAGATTTCAAAGGATGCAAGATATATAAAGATGGTCGACGTCATAGATGAAGTTCAGCTTGTGGAAAGGCATTTCAAGGAGAAAAATCCAAAATACAGTTACCGTTTCAGCTTGACTCCTTTCTCCGAATATGATAAAAGGGTAATGTCTGAGTATAAGAAGATTAAAGGAGGTAGTTAAAGATGAAATCTGAAACTGCCCTAAATTTTAGAGTTCCGTATGGTGCTTTTGAGCTTAAAAGAAGCTATCAGAAGCATCTGGGGATGGGGATTCTCTTTTCAGGTCTTTTTTTCCTTCTGGTGATGGGTGGGGTTACGCTTTACACTTTCCTTACTACCAGACCGGTAGAAGCGGTGAAGGTGATAAGGATCAGGTCAATAGCTGATCTTGGAGCTCCCCCATCAATAAGTCAGACTCAAGCACCTCAGCTCGCAGTTGCACAGCCCAAAGTAGGAGCTGTTGCTCCCAAAGTGGGTATTCCTAAAGCTGTTCCTGATGAACAAGCACCAGAGGAAGTAACAATAGCTACTCAGGCAGAGTTGGGTCAGATATCGGATCTCAAAGTCACTGACATCTTAGGAATGGGAGGTGGTGGCGATTCCATTGCCATTGAGATTCCGGAGGGGGAATATCTTCCTGCTCCGGATGAGTTCGTTCCGAGAGAGGAGGAACCTGTTCCTATAAAGTTTATTCAACCAACCTATCCGGAGCTTGCCCGAAAAGCTGGGATAGAAGGAGCTGTGTTGGTGAAGGCTTTAGTTGATAAACATGGTAAGGTAAGAGATGCTTTGATAGCCAAAGCCTCAGGGACTAATGCTGGATTTGAGGAGTTAGCCCTGGAATATGCATATAAGAACATCTACAAACCGGCTATCTCCAATGGACAGCCTATTGCTGTCTGGGTGGTTTATAAAGTGGAGTTCAGTTTAAAATAGTGAAAGATTAAAAAAATCATTGCTAAAAAGTCAAAGGCAGTTTAAATTGATAAACTGCCTTATTTTTTTTATTTTTATGTTAAAAGTTTATTTAAATCAAAAAAACAAAAAGAGGTTTCCGAAAAACTCATTTTATCAATGCGCTGTCATTGCGAGAAGTCCCGAAAGCATTCGGGACAACGAAGCAATCTCAAGGGATTGCCACGCCCTTCGGGCTCGCAATGACAAGAACCATACTTTTTCAGAGCTCTCAAAAAGTAAAAAGGAAAGGTTAAATTTATGGATTTGGGTATTTTCTGTGCACTTATTGGTCTTTTAGGGCTTCTTTTTGCCTTAGGACTTTTTCTTTCAGTAAAAAAACAGCCCTCTGGAAATCAAACCATGGTTGAAATCTCTGAAAGGATTCATCGTGGGTCAATGGTTTTTTTAAAGAAAGAATACTCTATTCTATTAATATTTATTTTGGCTGTATTTATACTTTTGTTCTGGAAAATAGGAAAGTGGACTGCTTTCGCTTATATCACAGGTGCTTTTTGTTCTATGCTTGCTGGATTTTTAGGAATGAGTTCTGCGACTCAAGCTAATGTGAGAACCTCCCAGGCAGCCAAGGAGAGTGGACAGGCAAAAGCACTCACCGTTGCTTTCTCCGGGGGTGCGGTGATGGGAATGTCTGTTGCAAGCTTAGGACTTTTGGGATTGGGGATATTTTATCATTTCTTCAAAGAGATAAATCCTTATATTTTGACCGGGTTTTCAATGGGTGCCTCCTCGATTGCTTTGTTCGCCCGGGTAGGGGGCGGAATTTATACTAAATCGGCTGATGTGGGAGCTGACCTGGTTGGCAAGGTGGAGGCTGGAATCCCTGAGGATGACCCAAGAAATCCTGCAGTGATAGCGGATAATGTGGGAGATAATGTTGGGGATGTGGCTGGGATGGGAGCGGACCTTTTTGAGTCGTATGTGGGCTCAGTTGTTGCATGCATTGTTATTGCAGCTACCTCGGTTATCTATAAGGATATGAGATTAGAATATATGTCCTTACCTCTGTGGATAATCCTTGCTGGAATTTTTGCCTCAGTTTTGGGAATATCATCAGTCAGGCTTTTCACCAAATTTAATCCTGCAATGGTCTTAAGGGTGGTAACCTATCTCTCAGCAATCTTGCTTCTTTTTGCCACCTATTTTATCATCGCTGAACTAAATTTGCCTCAAAAGATTTTCTGGGCAGTTTTGTGTGGGACTTTAACTGGGATCTTAATAGGTGGAGTAACCGAGTTTTATACTTCCTTTAGCCCGATAAGAAGGATTGCAAAAGCTTCTGAGACAGGTGCTGCTACTAATATAATTACTGGAATCGCAGTGGGTATGGAAAGTATAGTTCTGCCTGTTTTATTTATCTGTATGGCAATTTTTGTTGGATATAAGTTAGCCGGCCTTTATGGGATAGGGATTTCTGCAGTTGGTATGCTTTCAACCATAGGGGTTACTATGTCAGTGGACGCTTATGGTCCTATAGCTGATAATGCTGGTGGGATCTCGGAGATGTCCGGATTAGGACCGAAAGTCAGAAAAATAACTGACAGGTTGGACTCTTTAGGTAATACCACCGCGGCTATAGGTAAAGGATTCGCAATAGGCTCTGCAGCTTTGACTGCTCTGGCTTTATTTTCCGCTTACACCTCTGCGGTAAAGCTGGAGCTTATCAATCTGATTAAGCCCGAGGTTGTGGTAGGGTTTTTCATCGGTGGGGTTTTACCATTTTTGATCGCCTCCCTTACCATGACCGCAGTTGGAAGAGCTGCTTTCAAAATGGTGCACGAGGTCAGACGCCAGTTTAAAGAGATCGTTGGTCTTATGGAGGGTAAGGCTAAACCTGATTCTGATCGTTGTATTTCTATCTCTGTTCAGGCAGCCCTAAAGGAGATGATTCTGCCGGGGCTTTTGGCTATTTTAGCACCAATTGTTGTGGGGTTTCTTTTAGGAAAGGAGGCTTTAGGAGGGTTTTTAGCCGGAGCTACTTTAACCGGTGTGCTTTTGGCTTTGATGATGGCTAATGGAGGTGGTGCCTGGGATAATGCAAAAAAATTCATAGAAGCAGGTCATCATGGTGGAAAAGGCTCCCCTGCTCACAAAGCCGCTGTGGTTGGAGATACAGTGGGGGACCCTTTTAAGGACACCTCGGGTCCTTCTATGAACATCCTGATAAAGCTTATGGCTATGGTCTCTTTGGTTCTGGCACCGCTTTTTGTTTAACAGTTTTGAGAGTTGAGATTTGAGAAAGAGGAAAAAAGATTATGTTTAAATTCGAGGAGCTGAAGGTTTGGAAAAAGAGTGTCGAAGTTCTTTCGCAACTCGATGACGCCGTGAAGCGAATCCCTGCAAAACACCAATTTTCGTTAGGAGAACAGCTTAGACGTTCAGGTCTGTCCATATCCGCAAATATAGCAGAAGCATGTGGCAGATTTTCAAAAAAAGAGGAAAATTATTTTTTCAATGTGGCTAAAGGTTCGGTTTATGAAACTGTGAGCTTATTGTTTGTGTCTAAGCAGAAAGGTTTCATCCAACCGAAAGAATTTGAAAACCTTTATAATGAATTGGAGGTTATCTCCAAGATGCTTTCTGGTCTTCTGAAAAGATGATTTTCTCGAATCTCTTTTCTCTTTCTCAAGTCTTTTAAATACTTTTTTTGAAACTTTTTTTGCTTGTTTGCGTTAAAAAATAAAAAGACTCAAAAGAAAGGAGCTTTAAATGCAGAAAGATTTTGTCACATCACCAGAGGAAAAAGAAAAAGAGAAGGTGACAGAAATTTCACGAATCTTCAACATCTTCTTTGAGCCGAGGAAAGTTTTTGAGAATTTGAAGATAAAGTCGAAATGGCTTATTCCCTTTATTATAATATCGATTATCGGCATAACTTCTTTCTATTATACTTATCCTTTTATAATGAAGGGGCAAATAGCCAGGATCGAGGAAAGTGAAAGAATAACTGATGCTCAAAAGGAGATAATTATTGAGAGAATGAGTGAGATGGAACATCCTCCAGTGTGGCAACTTGGATTTGCCCCTATTGGGACCTTGATATATTTTCTTGTAATAGCAGGTATCCTTTTCTTCGTGGGAAATGTTTTATTAGGTGGTGACAGCTCATATGGTCGAGTCCTATCAGTTTTCGCTTATTCTTCACTTATAGCTATTCCAGCAGCAATAATAAAGATTCCTTTAGCGTTTATGAGAGAGACAGCTGAGATTCAGACCAGCTTGGCTTTATTGCTTTCCCCGGATATGAAAGAGAGTTTTATATACAGATTTTTTGCACAAATTGACATTTTCACAATCTGGACATTAATTTTAGTATCTTTAGGGATGGCGGTTATGTATAACTTCACATTAAGAAAATCAGCTACCACTGTTTTTGTTTTATGGCTCTTATGGGTTTTAGTTTCATCAGCATTTGCTGGAATACTTGGTGGTTTTTTCAGGGTTTAATAAAAGGAGAGAAGCTATGAAAAAGAAAATATTAATTGGAGTCTTTTTGGTTTGGATATTATTTAACTTTTCTTTGGCTCAGGATATTTCTCCCCAAAAGATTTTGACTATTGATGAATGCGTACAGATTGGCTTGAAGAACAGTTATCTTGTCCGTTCAGCTAAGGAATATTATAATGCAGCCAAATGGGATTTAGTAGGAGCCTGGAAAAATTTCCTGCCATCGGCCAGAGCTTCATTCAACTGGGATCGATCGGATATATCGATGTGGCGATATATCGAGGGACAAGGTCTTATCGATAACACTACTAACTATTCCTGGTCATTTGGTCTTTCTCAGAATCTTTTTGACGGAGGATATAGTTTTGCCAACTACAATTCAAAGCGCTCTTCTAAACTTTCAGCTAAAGATGATTTGAAATTAGCTCGTCAGGAAACTGTTTTAAAAGTTAAACAGAACTGCTATGACCTTTTGAAAGCTCAGATGCTTTACGATTTACAAAAAGAGGCGGTTAAAAGGTCCGAAGAACAGCTCAATATGGCTAAAGCCCGATTCGATTTAGGCTCTGCCTCCTTATCTGATTATCTCAAGGCTAAAGTGCAATTAGGAGAAGATAGTTTAGCTCTGATCACTTATGAGAACAATGTGAGATTAGCCCAGGCTACCCTTAATGCCACCCTGGGATTGGATATAGGCACTCCGATTAAAGTAGCGGAGAAATTGGAAGAATATAAAGAGTTTGAAGCGGATTTAAATCAGATGCTAAAAGAGGCTTTAGCAGAACATCCCAAGATAGACCGGGCTAAAATGGAAAAAAACAGAGCCCATTCAGGAATCACTATGGCTCGCAGTCAAAGACTTCCTAAAGTCACTTTTAGCTTAGGGTATTCCTGGAGCAATTGGGAATTTCCAGACACGTGGAATGAGTATAGAGGAGTCTTCGACCCCTGGGGCATGCGTTTAAATGTAAGTTTAAACATTTTCGACGGTTTCTCCATCACCTCTCAAGTGCAGAGTGCTAAAGCTTTTTATTATCAAGCTCAAGAGAATCTCAAACAGAAAAAAAGAGAGACCGAATTGGAGATCAGACAGGCTTTTCTAAAGGTGAAAGAGGGAGAGCAGAAAATTCGGGTGGCAGAGACAGCTTTAAAAGCGGCAGAGGAGGATATGAAATTAACTCAGGAGAAATATAATTTAGGTGCGGCTTCGATGTTAGAGCTTCTGGATGCTAATGTGAGCTATAAGAGAGCTAAGAATAATCAGGTGGAATCTTTGTATGATTATAACTTAGCAATAGCTCAGCTGGAGAAGGCAATCGGCAAATAATTTTTAAAATAATGCGAATCAAAATATAGAGGTTTTATTGGAGGAAATATGAAGAAAAAAAAGAAGATTATTATTGTGCTTTTAGTAGTTGGAGTTATCATAATAATTGTTTTAGCCAACCTCTTGAAATCCCAGGAGAAGTCTTATAAGGTTGAGGTGGAGAAAGTTAAGAAAGGGGATATCACCTCGATTGTTACTGCTTCTGGAAAGATCAAGCCCATAAAGGAGGTCAAGATAAGCGCTTATGTGGCAGCCAAGATAGTAGATCTCCCGGTGGAAGATGGGGACAGGGTAAAAAAGGGAGAGATTCTGGTTCAACTCGATCCTGCCCGCTACAGTGCAGCTGTAAAACAAGCTGAAGCACAGATGAAGCTGGCTGAAGTCAGATTGGAACAAGCTGAATTGGTCTACCAGAGGCAGAAAGAGCTTTTTGAAAAGAAATTAACTTCTCAGGAGCAGTTTGACTCAGCTCGAGCAGAATACAACATAGCTATAGCCGAATATGATCGAAATAAAGCCATTTTAGAACAGGCAAAAGATGACCTCTCCAAAACCACCATCACCGCTCCTATGTCCGGGGTTATAACGGAGCTCAACGCTGAGGTGGGAGAGATTGTTATGATCGGAACAATGAATAACCCCGGAACTGTGATTATGACTATCTCAGATCTTTCGGAGATAGAGGTTGAGGTGGAGGTTGATGAGACTGATATCGCTTTGGTTAAGGAAGGTCAGGAGACAAAAATAGAGATAGATGCTTTTCCTGACTCTGTTTTTAAGGGAAAGTTAACAGAGATAGGCAATACTGCAAGAATAACAGGTTATGGAACCCAGGAACAGGTTACCAATTTTTTAGTTAAGATTCTGCTTTTAGAGAAGGTAGAAGGTATAAAGCCAGGTATGTCAGCCTCTGTGGATGTAACTGCCGACTACCATAAAGATGTGTTTAAAATCCCGATTGCTTCGGTTGTTTTGCGTCCTGAAAAAGAAGATAGTTTGGAGATTGAAAAAGGGAAGAAGCCTGAAACTTCAGCTTCTGACACAAGTGAAGTGAAAAAAGAAGAGGAAAAGAAAAAAGAGGTAGAGGGAGTTTTTGTTGTTGAGAATGATAGGGCGGAGTTCGTCAAAGTAGAAACCGGTATCTCTGACCAGCAGAACATCGAGATCGTCTCAGGATTAAAAGAGGACCAAAAAATTATTGTTGGACCTTATAAGACCTTGAGACAGTTAAAAGATGGGTATAAGGTCAAAATAACTAAAAAAGTAGAAGAGAAACGAAGTAAAAGGAGTCGATAAGTGCTGATAAAAACAGAAAATTTATGGAAGATATATGAAGTAGGAGCTGAGAAGGTCCATGCGGTGCAGGGAATCTCCCTGGAGGTGGAGAAGGGAGAATATCTTGCTATTATGGGACCATCTGGGTCAGGCAAATCGACTTTGATGAATTTGATCGGCTGTTTGGATACTCCCACCAGAGGGAAGTATTTTTTGAATGGACAACTGGTTAGTCAACTAACCGACGATGAGTTAGCCCGGATAAGGAGTAAGGAAATTGGATTTGTTTTTCAAACTTTTAACCTTTTGCCGAGAGCAACAGCTTTACATAACGTTGAGCTTCCCTTAATCTACAACGGAACCCCATCAGCGGAGAGGATCAGAAGAGCTAAAGATGCCTTGAAAATGGTTGACTTAGAGGATAGGATGACCCACCGACCTAATGAGCTATCCGGAGGACAAAGGCAAAGAGTTGCTTTAGCCCGGGCTCTGTCCAATAATCCATCGATTATCTTAGCAGATGAGCCAACAGGAAACTTGGATACCGCTACTGGCTCAGAGATCATGCAACTTTTTGGCAGATTGCATAGCCAGGGTAATACACTTATCGTTATCACTCATGAAGCTGAGGTCGCCCGCTACGCTGATAGGATTATCCATATAAGAGATGGGAAAATAGAAAAAGAGGAAAGGTTGACCAAACAAGGTTAAGTTTTATATTCTTCTGGTTTCGATGTTTTGATGTCAAAAAGGGGTCAGAGGTAGACCATGCAGTTTTTAGAAAGTATTTTGCTCGCTTTAAGTTCTCTCAGGGCAAATAAGCTCAGGTCAATTTTAACTCTGATAGGGGTAATAATAGGAGTGATGACAGTTATCGCAGTTGTCTCCATCATTGCCGGGATGAATCGCTATGTGGTGGATAAAATCTCAGCTTTGGGGTCCACTACCTTTGTAATAGACAGGATTGGCGTTGTAACCAGCGAAGAGGAATTTTTTGAAGCCCTCAAAAGGAAGAAACTGACCATGGAGGATATGGAGGCGGTGAGGGAGAACTGCGCTTTTTGTTATCAGGTGGGTGGACGAGTTGTTACTGTGAGAAAGGTGAAGTACAAAAATCAGTACTTGAGCGATGTCTATATTGCTGGAGCCACTGCCAACTGGCCTGAATTGATATCCGGCATAGATTTAGAAAGCGGGAGATCCCCCACTGATTTTGACGAAGATCATCGCCGGCAGGTAGCTTTAATTGGCTGGGAGATAGCGGATAAGCTCTTTTTTGGTTTGGATCCTTTGGATAAAGAAATACGTATCGGAGGAAGGCGATTCAAGATAGTTGGGATGGCTGAGAAGAGAGGAACTTTTCTGGGGCAGAGTCAGGATAATTTTGTTATAATCCCCATCACAACTTTTCATAAAATATACGGAACCAGGCGCTCGGTGGATATTTTCGTTAAGGCGCAAGATCTTGAATCGATGAGAGAGGCTCAGGATCAAGCACGGATGATTTTAAGATTGAGGCGAAAGGTGCCTCAGGATAAACCTGATGATTTCTCTATTATGACTGCGGAGACCTTTATGGATCTTTATCGTAATTTCACCTCCACTGCTTTTCTGGTGATGATTGGGGTTTCTTCTATTGCTCTGGTTGTAGGTGGAATTGTGATAATGAACATAATGCTGGTCTCGGTAACTGAGAGGACCAGGGAGATAGGGGTTAGGAAAGCTGTGGGCGCCAGACGCCGGCATATCTTGTGGCAATTTTTAGTTGAAGCGGTAACTTTGTCTTTGGTCGGAGGAATTATTGGAATACTCATAGGAGTGCTAATAGCCAAACTTGTCTCAGTTACCACCCCTTTGCCTTCTGCTGTTGAGTGGTGGTCAGTGGTGGCTGGACTTTTGATTGCATCCTCTGTGGGAATTTTCTTCGGAATCTATCCAGCGATGAAAGCGGCAAGGTTAAATCCTATTGAGGCGTTAAGATATGAGTGAGGTTAGGTGGTAGGTAATAGGTGATAGGTGGTAGGAAAAGAATGTTTTTGGAGTGCAAAGCCCCCCGCATTTTGCGGGGGGATCTACGACTTTAGCTTTGCTAAAATATTGAATGTTTCAGGTGTAAGGTATGAACATCTTTGAGATTAAAGAGGGAATGGGGATGGCCTGGGACTCGCTTAAAGCCAATAAGATGAGGTCCTTTCTTACGATTTTAGGCGTTCTAATTGGTGTGGCAGCGGTGATCGGAATGGTATCGATCATTCAAGGGCTGAACAAAAGCATGGCTACTCAGATAGAATCTTTGGGTTCCAATACCATCTACGTTACCAAAGAGGAGATAGGAATACGTTTGGGAAGAACACCAGCGGAGATAAGGAAACGCAAGCCCATAACTTTTGATGATGCTATGGCGGTGCAAGAGCTGTGCCCCTCGGTTGGGGCGGTTTCTCCTCAGAACTGGGGTCCTGGAAGAAAAGTAGCTAAATATAAAAAGAACGAGTTAACCAGATTTCAACTTATCGGGGTAATGCCCTCATATGAGGAGGTAAATAACAATTACATAAAAGAAGGAAGATTTATAACCTCCATTGATGTTCATTATAAAACTAAAGTTTGCGTCTTAGGGGAAGATATAGTGGAGGGTCTTTTTCCTCATGTCGACCCTATCGGCAAAGATATCACACTGGGCGGTAGGAATTTTTCGCCCAAAAGGTTTACCATAATCGGTGTGATGGAGAAAAGGCCTTCTATTTTAGGTGAGAGCCAGAATAATTTCATATTGTTGCCCTATGATACTTATAAGACACTATATCCAGAGGAAAAGGAGCTTTTGTTGGTGGCTAAGCCTATAACACCTGAGCTTATGGAAAAAGCTATAGATGAAATTACAGAGGTGATGAGAAGAAGGCGGGGGGTTCCTTCAGATAAACCTAATGACTTTGCGGTATCCACCCAGGATGACCTGATGGATGTTTATCATCAGATTACCAATGCCATATATTTGGTAATGGTTGTGATCTCATCGATTGCTCTTTTAGTGGGTGGAGTTGGTGTGATGAATATTATGCTTGTCTCGGTGACTGAGAGGACAAGGGAGATTGGAATTCGCAAAGCAATTGGTGCAAGAAGAAAAGATGTTTTGTGGCAGTTTCTGATTGAGGCGATGACCTTGTCAGGAAGTGGTGGTGTTTTAGGTATTGTCTTCGGGTTAGGATTAAGCAAATTCATAAGTATGGTTTCCCCACTACCCGCTACTGTTCCTTTTTTATGGGTGTTAATCGGCTTTTCAGTTGCAGTGTCAGTTGGTTTGATTTTCGGCATATATCCTGCTTATAGAGCTGCTAAAGTCGACCCAATTGTTTCCCTAAGATATGAGTAAATATCAATTTGATAAGTGAACATAGATTCAATTAAATTTTCTGTTGCAATTTTTCTTAAAAATCGTTATTGTAAAAGTGATGAGAGCAAAAAAAGATAAAATAAACTTTGGCTTAAAAGCTTTTTTCTGCCTGTGGATTTTCTTCTACTCTTTTGCTATGGCCCAAACCGATTTCGATTTTTTAAGGAGGTCTAAAGGGGTCGATTTTTTGGTTGACTATGCCTGCTTCAAGGAAAAAGGAGAGAATTGGAGATTGGAGGTATATTACAAAATCTTTAATGAAAAGCTAAGCTTTGTAAAATCGGGTGAGAGATTTCGAGCATCTTACGAGGTTAACTTAACTGTTTTAGACCGAAAAGGACATCAGATAACCGCTACCTCCTTGGAGGAAAATTTCTACGTGAATTCTTATTCAGAGACTACTTCAGAGCAGGATTTTTTAATCAATCTGCTCCAGACAAAAATTGCTCCCGGACAATATAAGTTGATTCTAAAACTCATAGACTTAAACTCAAATCAAAGATGGGCTCAAAAAATAGATGTGATTGTCCCGGAGTTAGACCCTCAAAAAATCATCTTTAGCTCATTGGAGTTCGCAAGAGTGATTTCCGATTCAGTGAAAAATCCAAAATTTGAAAAAAAAGGAAAGGAGGTTATCCCTTCTGTATCAAGAATCTTTGGAAACTCCAAGTTTTATTTATATTATGAGATATACGGAAAAAAAGACCCTTCCCAAGAGTTTCTATTAAGCTATGAGATAGTTGATGATGACAAAAAAGAGAAGGTTTTCGAGGAAAAAGAGACTTTGAGATTTGAAAGCCAGACAATACCTTTATACAAAACCCTTTCAGTTGATAAATTACCTCCTGGAGATTACACTCTTTTTATAAAGCTTTTAGATGAAAAGAAAAAGACCTTAGCGAAGACAAAAAAGAGATTCAGTATAGAATGGTCGATGCTTTTTACGCTTAAAGCTGATTATCAAAAAGCAGTTGAACAACTAAGATACATAGCTTCTCGTGATGAGATCGAAAAGTTGAAAAAAGCAAAAAAGGAAGATCGGCTAAAAGAATGGGCTGAATTCTGGAAATCGAAAGATCCAACCCCAGAGACTAAAAAAAATGAGCTTATGGATGAATACTACAGGAGGCTGAGATATACTAATGAGAATTTCTCCTTGTGGAACAAGGAGGGTTGGGAAACAGATATGGGAAGGATATATATAATTTATGGGGATCCGGATGAGATAGAACGTCACCCATTTGAGATGGGTGGTAAGCCTTATCAGGTATGGTACTATTATGATGAGCGTTTAAAAGTAGTTTTTGTAGACAAGACTGGCACAGGAGAATGGGAACTAGATTATATATATGACCGAGGGGTTAAGAGAAAATAGAAAAGGAAATTCTTATGCCTTTTCAAAAAAGAAAATCTATCCTAATTCTTTTCTTTTTCTTTTTATTTTTATCTTCGCATGTAAAAAATACCCTGGCTTTAGATTTAGAAATCTGGATAGACTATTCATCCTTTATCTATAAACCTGATACATCTAAATCTTATGTTGAGATCTATTATGCTCTCGACAGAAAAAAGCTCGATTTCTATGAGCAGAAGGATGGGATTTTCGCCTCAGTAGTTGAATTGAATCTTTTAATTGAGGATTCTTTAAACGAGGTTGTGGAGGAAAGGGACTGGAAAGTTGCATCAGCTGTAAAGGAGCTAAAAGAAGCAAAGGAAAAAGAATTTCTGATAATCGATTTGATTCCTATCCTTCTTTCACCTAACAGGTATTTTTTAGAGCTTGGGGCAAAGGATTTGAATTCAGGTGCAACGGGTAAAAAAAGAATAACTTTAGATATTCCTGACTATAACGAAAAAAATCTTTTGATGAGTCAGATTGAGTTAGCATTCCAGATAGAGCCTGATACCGGGTCTGGCAAGTTCGTAAAGGAGATGCAAAAAGTGATGCCAAATCCTACCCGGATATTTAGCAAAAAAGAAAAGATCCTTTATTTTTATGCTGAAATTTATAACTTATCGATTTCACAAGAGGAAGATGATAGATACTCTTTAAGTTTTTCTGTTCTGGATTTTTTAGGTCAAAAGTTCAAAAGCTTCGGCTCTCAAATTTTAAGAAAACCTGGAAGCTCCTCAGTTGTGACAAGTGGGATAAATATAACCACACTCCCTCCAGGAAATTATCATCTTAAGATCGAAGTTGAGGATTTAGGCTCAAATGAAAAAAGCTTTTCTTTAAAAAAATTTAAAATCATAAAGGAGATACCAGAAGGTGTAACAGAGGCGCCACTTACTTCAGAGGAGGCTAAAAAAATAAGGGATGAGATAAGCTATATAACTACAAAAGGAGAGCTTGAGTTTTTTGACCAGCTAAATCCTTTAGGTAAAAAGGAGTTTTTAAAGGAGTTCTGGGAAAAAAGAGATCCTTTTCCTTATACTCCGGAAAACGAGTTCAAGATGGAACACTATCGCAGGTGGAATTATGTTAACACAATGTTTTCAAGGACATCTGAATCTAAGGATGGGTGGAAAACTGATATAGGGAGAATATATATTCAATATGGTGAACCTGATGAAAGGGAGCGCTATCCTCATGGAACCGAGGCTAAGCCCTGGGAAAGGTGGGACTACCACAAAGTTGATGAGAGTATTTTACATCCTAAACAGAGCGGGGTATTCTTTATATTTGTGGATGAGGATGGTTTCGGAGTATATAGGCTCGTCCATTCCAATGCGGTGGGTGAAATTCATGACCCTGATTGGTATGAAAGAATCAGACTTGATACCCCCAGAAGATAATACCTTTTATTTTCAATTTTTTTCCGATAAAAATTATGATTAAAACCTCTAACCTTACAAAGATATTTTCTGATAAAAAAAAGGAAAGATTCGGGCTGTTGATAACGTTAGTATAGAATGTAAGCCTGGACGGATATTTGGTCTTTTAGGGTTAAATGGTGCAGGTAAGACTACACTGATGCGCCTTCTATCCACCAGCTTGAAACCCACATCCGGAACTGCACAGGTCAAAGGTTATGATATACTAAATGAGCCTGGAAAAGTCAAAAAAGAGATTGGATTTTTATCCTCAGATACCGGGCTTTATCCAAGGCTTACTGCATTTGAGATAGTTACCTATTTCGCACGATTGAGTGGGATGCAAGAGGAGAGTATTAAGAGACGCGTTGACGAGATCTTTGAGATTTTAGATATGAATGAATTCGGAAATCAAAAAATCGATAAACTTTCTACAGGTATGAAGCAGAAAGTCTCAATTGCCCGAACAATGGTGCACGATCCTGATGTTTTAATTTTGGATGAACCCACTTTGGGTTTGGATGTGATCACATCAAGGAGCATAATCGATTTTATTAAAAGCTCTAAAGAGAAAGGAAAGTGTGTGATGTTTTCAACCCATGTGATGCACGAGGCAGAAAAGCTCTGTGATGATATCGCTATAATCCATAAGGGGAGGATTTTGGATGTGAGAACACTTGCGGATTATCGTAAAAAGACTAACTTAAATGATCTGGATGACATCTTTGTAAAAATAGTTGGGGAATGAAGGATGGATCTTAAAAGGGTAAAGATAATCTATTTTAAGGAAATGCTTGATACTTTAAGGGATCGAAGGACACTAATTTCGATGATTCTGGTTCCCATTCTCCTTTTTCCTGTTCTTATGTTTGGGATGAGTGGTCTGGTGGTTTTTTTGACGAAAAAGGCGGAAGAGAAACCAGCCCGGGTGATGATTTTAGGAAAGAAGAATGCTCCTTATCTTACCGAGAGGATTTTCCAAGACGAAAAGTTTAAGATTGTAGAAGAGAGCGACTTTAAAAATGCAATCAAAGAGAAAAGAATAGAGGCAGCAGTGGTATTTTCTGAGGATTTCGAGAGAAAGATTGAAAAGGAGGATAGTGCCCAAGCTATTATTTATTACGATAGAACTGAGGTCAAATCAGATATTGCTATGGGAAAATTAAGGGATCATCTAAGAGATTATGAGGACAGCATAGTCACTTTTAGATTGAAAAAAAGAAAAATAGAGAAGTCCCTTTTGTATCCGGTTAATGTAAAGGATGAGAATGTGGCTTCCAAGGAGAAGATGGGTGGGTTTATGTTGTCGATGTTTTTGCCTTACATTGTAATTCTTCTAGCATTAACCGGAGCGATGTATCCCGCTATTGATCTTACTGCTGGTGAGAAGGAGAGGGGAACTTTGGAGACCATATTGGTTTCCCCAGCATCAAGAGGAGAATTAGCCACAGGTAAGTTTTTATGTGTGATGACTGTCTCAGTGATAACTGCAATTTTGGCTACTTGTAGTATGGGTATCACAGCGGGGATGAGTTTTGCCCAGATGGGTTCTTTTACAGGGGAGGAGGCTCAAATCTCTATAAAATTTATATCGATTGTGGTTATTTTAATTTTACTTCTACCCATCTCTGCTTTGTTTTCCTCACTTCTTTTATCTATATCCCTTTTTGCCAAATCATTTAAAGAAGCTCAAAGCTACATCACACCTTTCATGTTGCTCGTTATTATGCCTGCCATGATTTCATTTATGCCAGGGGTTGAATTGAACTGGTTCTTCGCCTTCGTGCCGGTGATCAATGTATCTTTAGCTTTAAAAGATGCACTTTTGGGGAGCTACAATTGGGGATTTATCGGGTTGATTTTTGTTTCGACAGCTATCTATGCATCCTTTTCTATTTTTGTCACCAAAAGGCTTTTTGAGAAAGAAGAGGTCTTGTTCCGCACATAATGAGAGCTTACTTTATGTCCCAAAAGGGGTGCTATAATTCTCTGCTCCCTGAGGGATGTTATCATCCCTCGTTTAAAAGACTTGGAGTATAAACCTTTAGGTTTATCAAGATGAGTCTTTAATAGTAAAGCTAAAGCTTTACACTCCAGAATTTAATCTCAAAAATTTATATTGACACCCCAAACTTTTTCTTTTATGTTTATTAAAACTTTTGATTTTATCTCATTTTCAAGATGGAAAAACTTTTAGAAAAATTCCTACATCATCTTTCTTTAGAGAGGGGGCTATCTTCCAATACTGCTGAAAGTTACAGGTTAGATTTAAAGCGATACATCAAATATCTAAAAAACCTCAAAAAAACCTCTTTTGAAAAAGTTAGGGATAAAGATGTTTCCAAATTTGTTTTGACACTCTACGATCTTGGTCTTTGTTCATCCTCCATATCGAGGAATTTGAGCTCTATAAGGTCTTTTCACAAATTTTTAATCAGAGAAAATTATACAGATACCAATCCAACTGAATCAGTTGAATCACCAAAACTCTGGAGAAGGCTTCCAGAAGTATTGGATCAAAAGGAGATGGAGCTTTTGTTGGATCAGCCAAAAGGGGATGCTCCTTTATCTTTAAGAGATAAGGCGATACTCGAGTTCATGTATGCCACCGGAGTCAGGATCTCTGAGCTTATATCTTTGAAAAGGTCACATCTTTTGTTTGAGATTGGATGTGTGAGGATCTTCGGTAAAGGAGGAAAGGAAAGAATTGTTCCGGTAGGGGAGATTGCAATACTTAGCACGCAAAAATATTTGGAAGATTCAAGACCTAAGTTAGCTCATTCTAAATCAGGCGATTTTTTATTCTTGAACTTCAGAGGAGATCGATTGACCAGGATGGGAGTTTGGAAAATAATAAGAAAGCATGTTTTAAAAGCGGGGATCAAAAAAAAAATTACCCCTCATACCATAAGGCACTCCTTTGCCACTCACCTTTTAGAAGGAGGGGCAGACCTTAGAGCTGTTCAGGAGATGTTAGGACATGCCGATATATCTACTACGCAGATATATACCCATGTGGATCGGGAATACCTAAAGGAGGTTCACAGAACTTGCCATCCAAGGGAAAAAAGAGATTTTGAAGGGAAGTCTCGAGATGAGTGATTTATATGCTTCAATGCGCTTTATACCAAAAAGGTGTGGATTTAAAGAAAAGGCTGGAATCCGCTCTGGGCAAAAAAAGGATTTTTTTTCATAACTTTCAAAAGCTTTCTGATCTTCAGGAGTATATTCACTCATATATTCTCGATTTAATCGTAGTTGCTGGAAAGTGTAGTTTTGCCCCCGAGCTTAAGCTTTTAAAAAAGATCAAAAAACATTCAGTCCTATCACTTGTTCCACTGGTTTTATATCATCCTAATCCAAAAAAAAAGTTGCTTTTGGCCGGATTGTCTTTAGGCGTGGATGAGTTTTTAACCAGAAGATGGGACAAGGATTTAATCTCAGGAAGGCTGAAAATGCTTCTCAAAAGAAGCCAGAGAGATTTAGGGATAAATCCTACCACCAGGTTGCCTGGGATGAGCTTGATTCAGAAGGAGATGGATAGAAGGATAAAAAAAGGTGAGGTCTTTGCTGTATGTTATGCTGATCTCGATGATTTCAAAGCTTACAACGATTATTATGGATATTTCTACGGTGATAGATTGATAAAGAGAACATCTGAGCTAATAAGAGACATCGTGTATGGCTCAACAGAGAACGCTTTTGTTGGTCATATTGGCGGAGATGATTTCATCTTTTTAATCCCGGCAAATAAAATTCACGAGATCTGCTCTCATATAATCGATTCTTTTGATGAGATAATAGTCTCCTTTTACAAAGAAAAGGATGTAAAAAAAGGATATATTATAACCAAGAACAGGAGAGGGGTTCTGGAGGAGTTTTCTATTATGACTTTATCCATAGCTGTGGTGGTAAATCAGGATCGGATGTTCTCCCATGTAGGGGAGATCTCTCATATGATCACAGATCTGAAAAAATACACCAAATCCCTTTCTGGTTCGAATTATACGATTGAGAGAAGGAAGAAGTATTAATGTAGGGGTCAAGGGTCAAGGGGCAAGAGTCAAGGGGCGAGATGCAAGATTCAAGGGGCAAGATGCAAGGTGTAGCGGCGGGCTTTATGCCCGCCGTTTTTTTACTAAAAAGATTGACTTTTCTCCATAATCTATTGGTTTTTTCCAATATCTTTTCAAAAAAATTTATATAGAATTTAAGTTCGCATCTTTTTTCTCTTGTAATTAAACAACTTATAAAAACCCCCACACAAAATCTTTTTGGCATATTGCTTGCATTAATCTTTTTTAGCTTATTTGTAATTAGTAATCCGCTAAGGGGGTATAGTGGGAAAAAGATACGGTCTTGAAGATAATGGTTTTCAAACTCTGGTTAAAGCTATCTTATGGGGACTTTTTGTCTTCATTTTATTCCTGGTGTTTTTAACCATACTTCAATGCTCAGTTAAAAAGCCTTCCGCTCCGACCTGGAACACCAAATTAAATATTCCTTTGATAAACAAGACCTATGATATGAAAACCATTGTGGAAAAACTCGATGACCTCTCTTTAATTTTGGATAGTCTTGGAAATCCTTGCTTTTATAAAAAAATTGAGGTTGATACATTAAGGATGGAAAAGATTTTGACATTTGATTCAACCGATCAAAGTTTTTTTGAGACCCTGGGAGTTTTCAAAATCACCCCTCCTGATACTCAGAAAACAGAATTTTTATTAAAAGAGGTATATAGCGGGGAACTCGGTTTGCTCCCCCCATTTAGCTTTCTTTTGGAGGAAAAACTACAAAAGATTGAAACCTTCTCTTCTGTTACCTTAGATAAGGGGGAGGCTTTTATAAAAGTATCCAATCATTTGGGTTTGGATTTGGATTCTTTAAGTATCGACTTAATAGATAAAATTACGTCCGAAATTATAGGAACAGTGATCTACTTAGATGGAATATCAAATGACTCCAGCAAGGTCGAAAAAATAGATTTAGCAAAAAAATCTTTTTCAAATGATCTGTCATTTGATATAAAAGCACATACACCTGGTGGGGCAATCTTCACTTTGGCGGATAAATACCTTTTTCTATCGCTTTTTTTCTCTGACTCAATTTATGTAAAAGAAGCAAAAGCACAGATTCTGGAGATTTTTAAAGAAATTAGAAATTCATTTTTTTTGCCAAAAGACCATACCATAGAAAAAGGTGAGATAGAGAAAGGGAAGATATTATTTAAAATTTACAATAAGACCAATCTTTCAGCAGATATGGAGATCACTTTACCAAACCTAACAAAAGCTGAAATTCCTTTATCTCTAACCGAATATTTACCCCCTTTATCTTCAGATGAAATGGAGATTATTTTAGATGATTGTGAAATTCAATCTGTTTCAAATGGAGAAATTGCTCTTTTTTGGTCTTTAAAAACTTCTGGAACAGGGGAGGAGCAGGTAGAGGTGAAAAGTTCTGACTCGATTAAAATCTTTGTGGAATTCAAAAAAATAGAGTTCAGAAAGCTTTCTGGTGTTTTTTCTCCAACTCAGATTAAAATTGAAAGAGAGCCTGAGCCACTCGATATTCCCACAGGTTTTGAGACCGCAAAGCTTTCGGGTGCTTACTTAAAAGCAGAAATTTTAAATGGGGTAAATCTTCCTGCAGTTTTGTCTGTTAAACTTATGGGTGACCAGGGAAAACAGCTCGAGATTTTAGAAGATATACCTTCAGGTACACCCTCCAATCCTATGAGAACACTAATAGTTAAAGATGATCTAACAGATTTCTTTAATCCGATTCCATACATGATCACTGTATCAGGAGAGGCTTTGTATGGTGATGGAATGGAAAGTGGAACTGTTACTCAAAAGGATTTTGTCTGGGGCAAGCTTGAGATTTTTTCACAGATTGAAGTTACCTTCGATTCTAACCAGTTAGAACTCGATTCGGACTCTTTGAGCCTTGAAGAAGAGGATAGAAAGCTTTTAAGCCAGAGGGCGAACTGGACAAATGTGGTAATTTTGTTGGAGAATCATCTTCCCTTAGATTTGTCTTTGGAGCTTTTTATCAATGATTCAGAAGATGTTTACAATCAACCTGATCTGGTTGTTGGACCGGTGAAGTTAAATTCCGGAGAAAAGGATCAAAATGGTATTGTGATAAACCCAAATTTTTCTGAGACAAAAATAGAATTAAAAAAAGAGGACTTGAAAATCTTTGAAAAAACCCCTTTCTGGATAGGTGGTTATATCAACCTTTTTGGCACAAATGGTGAAAAAATAAAGATTGTGGCAAAGGATTATTTGAGGATAACTTCCTTTGTGGAAGCTGAGATAAAATTAGGGGAGATAAAATGAAAAGAATTGTTTTGGGATTTATTATAGTGATTCTTTTAATCTTTTTCTTTCCCGGCGTAGCATCATCCTGGGTAGAGTCCTCTGCCAGAAGCTTAGGTTCAGGAGGAGCATCTACTTCTGTCACAAACTCAAGTGAAGCCATTTTCAAAAATCCTGCGAATTTGGCTTTTGGGAAAAAATTTTCCGTCACTTTTTTCTCCCTGGGAATAAAAGTAGAAAACAATAGCTTCAGCTTAAAAGATTACAATACTTATAATGGAAAATTCTTAGAGCAAAAAGATAAGGATAAGATTTTATCTAAAGTTCCTGAAAATGGGTTGAACCTTTATGGTGATCTGGGAGCATCTTTTTTTGGAGTAAGGGTTGGTAAATTCGGGTTTGCCTCCCGGATTTTAGGAATCTCAGATTTGACCTTTCCAAAAAAGCCTCTGGAAATACTTCTTTTTGGAAATTCATTTGACCAAAAAGTTGAGTTGGAAAAAATTAAAGGCGAAGCATTTTTGCTTTTTGAATTAGCTTTTTCCTATGGGACAAAGATCAAAAGTTATAAAAAAAGACCTTTGTTTGCTGGTTTGAATTTCAGATGGATAAAAGGAATTTTTTATCAAAAAATAACAGAATCATCTGGCTTTTTCGAAACTCAGAAAAACGGGATTTATGGTAAAGGAGATTTTGCGATGAAATCTGCAAAGGGTGGATGGGGCTTCGCATTTGATTTAGGATTTGCATCTTTTTTTAACGATAGGATAACTTTAGGATTATGTTTCCTAAACATAATAAACAGCATTAATTGGAACAAAAATACCCAAAAAAAAGGGTATAGTATTTCATTTGATTCTTTAACTTTTGAGAACTCAGATGATGATTCAGTTTTTGTTGACCAGGATTATACTGAGGATATTGGCTCATTTAAATCTAAGTTACCATTGATAATAAAGGGTGGTATGTCTTATAAGCTTAAAAATTTTATTCTCTTAGCTGATTTGGAGCAGGGTTTCAAAAATACCACAGGAAGTTCAACTATACCTAAGTTCTCTTTTGGAGGTGAATATAATAAATTCTCATGGTTTGAAATCAGGTCAGGTGTGATTTTAGGTGGAAAGGAGAAGTTTGCAATTTGTTGGGGATGGGGTATTAAGATAAAGCCCGTTTTTGTTGATTTCGGAATGAGCATAAAGAACTCCTTTTGGCCGAGCAAAGGAAAGGGGATGGGAGTTTTATTGTCGAGTGGAATTATGTTTTAAGAATGAAAATAGGTTGAAAAGTGGTGTCAGGAGTTACCTCCTGACAGCACAGGAAAAAATTTACGGAGGGCAAAATGGATCAATTTTTAAAAACAACCAAACAGTTTTTTGAATCTGATAAAAAGAAAAATAGTAAACCTTTTGAAATGGATATGGACAAAAAAAGGATTTTAATGGTGAAGAAAACTTTTTTGCCCTTTTGGATGAGGAAGTTTCCAAAAGATACTGAAGTGTTGGATAGGAAAAATATTCAAAATCTGCGCTAAAAAAATAAAAAAAGAGTCGCCGAGTGCAAAATTTGCGTATGCCTCAAGGTCAAGAGACATCAAGAGATTTGTGAAAGCATTCTTCTTTCACCCCCGGATGAGTCTTTCACTAATCAAAAAAATCACTTGGCGACTCACCTAGTGTAGTGTCTCACAAATAGCTTTACTATCCTGTCATTCCGGGCAAAGCGAGGAATCTCGGTAAGAGATTGCTTCGGGACTTCGTCCCTCGCAATGACAGTGTAAAGAAATGTTAGAGACACCACACTAGCCTTCGAATGGAATTCCGAGCGTTGAACTCATTATGAAGATAAAGCAGATGAAGTTCAAAAGAGCTGTCAAAAGAAGGCTTAGAGGAATTCCTAAAAGGGGGATGAGGATTACGCTCACGAGAATCGAGCTTAATGCGGAGCCTAAAAGGTCAACTGAATAACCTGTCCCCACATTTTTCTCACCCTTTTCCTTGATAAAAAGATGATTGGCTGTGGTGAATTCCAGACCTCCTAAAACACCTGAGAGTGTGATCAAGATCAAAAGTGATGATTCTATTATAAATTCTTTTACCAAAGCTTTTGAAAAATAGCTGATTACCAAAAGAAGCAAAAGTGGAAGAAGAACCTGAATTAATTGAAGCTTGGAAAGCCATCTGAAGTCCAGAGTTTTGTTTTTAATCCTTTTCTCAAAAAGAAAGGCGCCTAAAAAAAGTCCTACCATAAAAGCGGTCAAGATCAAACCAATCTTAGAATAGATGTATCCATAAAAAATCTGATAGGATAAAAGGATTAAAATCTCCAAAAGAATGCTTGAGAAACCAACCATAAAAATAGCACAAAGTGCTAAACTTTGGTATTTTGTCTTTTTCTTATAGAAAAAACTAAGAACAGAAAAGAGAAGAATTGAAGGTAGAAGAAAATACCAGATGTTTTTTACACCCATCAGGAAAAGGAAGATTTTCTTTTCAAAAGACCTGAATTGAGTGCTCCAGAGTATAGTGTTATAGAAATAGGATATGGGTCTGAGGTCGCAATTTATTCTTCCCCTAACAGAGGTGACAGAAGATTTAAGATTTTCCAATCTTTTAGAGGAGAGGCGGTCGGGCAGAAGATGGGGGCTCACATATATAGCTGAAACCCCTCCCTTTTCCAAGTTTCCCACTATTTTTTCCCAGTCAGAGAAAAGTTCCCTCTGGTCTGAGGCTAAGAATATTGCATTGGCACCGGGCAGAATTTCTGTTTTTTCGAAGACTAACTTTAATGTTCGATAAAGGCTTGAAAGGTAAAGTGCTTGCTCTGAGCTTATGTAATTCACCTGTGAGCTTACCCTGAAGGAAAATATTCCATCCGGATTCAGAATTCCTTTTATCATCTGAAAAAATTCTTTTGTGTAAAATCTGTTTAACTGAGCGGTGTAGGGGTCAGGAAGATTTAAAATCACAACATCATAAGGATAATCGATTTTTTTGGTCTTATTTTTGACGAAGAGCCTTCCATCTATAACCAGAAGTTTTGCTTTATCAAGAGATTTGATTTCCTGTTCAGGTAAAAACTTCTTTCCGATGCCTATAAGCCTAAAATCGAGCTCAACATAATCGATTTTAATATCTTTGTATTTTTGAGCCTGAGAAATTGCGCCTCCCAGACCACCTCCGATTAAAAGTAGACTTTTAGGATTTGGATGCTGGGAAAGACCAAATAGAACCGCCTCCTCAGCTGAGTATTCATCAGGGTAGGAGAAGAGCATAAGACCATTCTCAAAAAATGTTATTTGTTCATCTGTTTTCATAACCGCGATGTTTCCGTAAATTGTGTCCTCAGAGTAGGTTATTGGCAGGTTTCTCCACAACTTGGAAAATGAGAAGTCATCTAAAGTTTTGTCTATTCCCGAAAAATAAACTGCGAATATAAAAACAAAAGTTGTCAGTAAAAGAATAAAAGATTTTACCCTTTCTTTGAAATTAACCAAAAGAAAAGCTGTCATTAAAAGATTTATTACAAAAAGAGAAGTAACGATAGCGAAGTTTGAAAGATGAGGGATAAGAACAAAGGTGGCTAAAAGACCTCCGATACCTGCGCCCAAAGACTCCCATAGATAAACGCGGTTAACAAGAAAGGAGGGGAGACCTCTGAATTCCCAGAACCTTGAGTTCAAGACAAAGAGAATACCCCACAAAAGGCATAA
>JAUWYR010000005.1 GCA_030615745.1 Candidatus Zixiibacteriota bacterium
TCAGTTAAGGGAACCTGCGCTTTTATTTTCTGAAAATTAGCATGGTGCTCCATACCTGAGATCTTTCCCCGGCGCGCAGATAGGTCGCCCATCACATCACCCATAAACTCCTCAGGGACTGTTACCTCAACGTTATAGATAGGCTCCAACAAAACTGGTTTAGCCTGAGATACTGCGTTTTTGAAGCCCATTGAACCGGCTATCTTGAAGGCTAAATCTGAGGAGTCAACCGTATGGAAAGAACCATCATACAAGGTTACCTTGATATCTACCACCTTGCATCCTGCGAAAATCCCCTCGTTCATTGCCTCCAACACCCCTTTTTCAACTGAGGGTATATATTTAGATGGAACCGCCCCCCCAACGATCTTGTTCTCAAAGATAAAACCCTCCCCTCTTTTTAAAGGCTCAATCCTTAACCAAACATCACCGTATTGCCCCCTTCCTCCAGATTGGCGCTTGTATTTGCCCTGAGCTTCTCTTTTTACCGTGATAGTCTCCCGATAGGGAATCCTCGGCCTCTCAATCTCAGCATTAACCCCGAATCTCTTCTTAAGTTTTTCCACTATAACCTCAAGATGCAACTCACCCTGACCATAGGCCAAGGTCTGTTTAATATCTGAATCAACCTCCATTATAAAAGTTGGGTCCTCCTCATGTAATTTTGAAAAACCAGTTGCGATTTTTTCCTCATCTCCTTTGGATTTTGGTCTTATCCCCATCCTTATCGCCGGGTGAGGAAAATCAACAGGAGAAAGAAGTATTGCTTCCTTTTCAGAACATAAGGTATCCCCGGTGTGAGTATTTTTCAGTTTAACAAAAGCCCCCAGATCACCAGCACTCACAATCCCAACCTCCTTCCTCTCCCTTCCATTTAGAGAATAGATTTGACCGATTCTCTCCATCACCTTGGTATTTGGATTATACACATCATCACCCGATTTGATTTTTCCGGAATAGATCTTAAAAAATGAAAGCTCGCCCACATGAGGTTCGGAGATCGTTTTGAAAACAAAGGCACAGAGAGGGGAATCTTTTGAGATCTTTATAATTTTCTGTTTGCCCGAGGATGGGTCTTCACCTTTTATCTCAACTCTATCTAAGGGCGCGGGCATAAGCTCAACTATTTTATCCAAAAGGAGCTGGGTGCCCCAGTTCTCTGTTGCAGCTCCACATAAAACCGGGAAAAGCATAGAGTTCACTACACCATTTCTCAACCCGCTTTTAAGCTCCTCTGGTGCAAGCTCTCCTTTATCCAAGTATTTCTCCAGAAGCTGATCCTCAGTCTCAGCAACTGCCTCAATCAGTTTTTCCCGATAATTTTTTGCCTCAGCTTCAAGCTCTTGTGGGATTTTATCTTCTTTTGCCTTGCCATCCTTCTCGAAATAAAACGCTTTCAAATTCATTAGATCCACCACCCCTTTGAACTCAAGACCTTCACCAATTGGAATCTGTAAAGGAACCACCTGGATGCCAAAACGCTTCTGTGCTTGCTTCAGAACCTGGTAGAAGCTTGAATGCTCTTTATCAAGCTTGTTAACAAAAAAAATCCTGGAAAGGTTATATTTTTCTGCGATATCCCAGACCTGCTCTGTTCCGACCTCAACTCCGGATAGGGCTGAAAGCAAAACTATCGCTCCTTCACAGGCTCTTAATCCTCCATAGACCTCCCCGATGAAGTCAGTATATCCTGGCAGGTCCAAAAGATTTATTTTATGGTTTTTCCATTCAAAATGGAGAAGGACTGTCTGGATCGAGATTTTCCTTTCTATCTCCTCATCAGTATAATCTGAGACAGTGTTTCCCTCATCCACCTTCCCTAATCTATTAGTTACTCCTGCTGTGAAAAGAAACGCTTCTGTCAAGGAGGTCTTGCCCGCTCCTCCATGAGATATAACTCCTATATTTCTCATTTGTTCAATCTTATACTCTTTCACCAAACTCCTCCTTTAATCCAAAGTTCCGTTTTAAATTTTTTAAAGTATAATAACAAATTAAAAATATTTGTCAACTGATCTTTAAAATGGTTTTAAAGCAATTTTGGAGTGCGAACCTTTAGTGTATTATCAACCCACATCAGTAACAGAATTATCAACTTACATGGGTAACACCTTTTGGCATGTTACCTTATCCAGTCCAAAGGCGGGAGAGGTAGACATGCCATGGGATAATAAAACCATAGTCGAACAACCGCGTAGCGGAGGGTTTATCCCTCCGCGCAGAGCCATAAAGGCTCCCTGGCCGGGCAGGCTGCTACGCGTGCTTCAGACATCCATACAAATCTGTACAAAAATACACAAATGAATTCATGCCTACAAGCTTCAATAGGTATATTCTACTCCAGAAGGTGGTGAAGTTAAAATATGCTCCTTTCTGTTCCAGCTCAAAAGTATCTGCGCATATAACTTCGTTCCCTGTTCGACCTTAGGCGAAAAAACCTCGGATCGATCATTTGTATATTCTAAGTTTTTGGTCTGCCCTGGCAATATCTTTTCTTTAGGTTTTGTGCCTGCAGTTGGAATTAAGTAGAAGCTGTGAAACTGTTGATTAGTCTGTTCATAATACAAAGTTGTTTTAACAGCGCAAAAGTCAACTAACTCTTTCTCTTTTTTGTTGGTGATCTTAAGCTTGAACAAAAGGTAAAATGGAGGACCCTTTTTGGGTATCATGGGCATAAAATCTTGCCAAAAATAACTTTTGATAACAAACTCAACATCATCTATCACAATTGTCGAGTCACCAATACCAGGGCTTTTTTCTGGTGGCGGAATAGGAACACTTACTTCACTTTTTGTGATTTGAACCTTCTTGCAGAAAGAGAAAAAAAACAAAAACACTCCCACCAACAAAAGACAAAACCAACTTCTTTTTAAAAGTTCTGGCAATCTGTTTAACATAATTTATTAATAAACAATCTCAACTTAATAGTCAAGGAAAAACACAGGCTTTAAAAACCTGCGTTTTTTAAAAGTTAGCTAATAATACCGCCTTTAGCTCTATTAAGTCGGAATAGTAAGTTTTTTAAGCGCTCGGCGCCACCGCTGGCTTTTCCTTTATCACAAGATTAGTGATAAGTTCAATCAAAAAGCCATAAACTGCACCAGCGATTAGAGTCCCCCAGAAAACAGAAGCACTCTTAATAGCTGTGGCTAAAGCCATTGGGAAACTCACTATAATCCCTAAAATTATTCCGTGTAAAAGATAGTTCATCCTCAAGCTCGATATCCCGATGACAAATCCGAGTAAAGTGCGGCTTAAAATAATTGACCACATCAAGGAGACGCTTAAGGGACCACCACTTTTTGAAAGAAAATAACAAACCCAGCCAAAGACAAAGCCCAAAATCGTGGTTAAGACAACTCTAAAGCTTTTCATCTCACTCCTCCTGGTTTATCCGAAGATTCATAGAAAAGGTTAACCCCCAAAATTTATTACTAACTAAAAAACCAACTTAATTTTTGTCAAGAATTTTTTTTTTAGGTCTCCGAAAAAACTCATATTATCAACGTGCTGTCATTGCGAACGAAGTGAAGCAATCTCAAGGGATTGCCACGCCCTTCGGGCTCGCAATGACAAAAAACATACTTTTTCAGAGCTTCTTTTCTTTTTTCACCACTCGAAAAAAGGGTTTTTTACAATAATTTAAGTTTCACCTACCTTTGACGACAATTATATACATGAACAAGAAAATCCTTATTTTGGCTTGAATAAAACTGAAATTTTTTATTGACAAAAAGAATATAAAAAATTATGTAAAGGGAATGAAAAACCGAAGTCATTGGTAAATAGATGGAAAGATATCGGTTTGAAAATGACGATTTGACTCAAGTATGAAGCATTGTCTTTCGATTCTTGGAAGGAAAAATTAAATGCTTATAGGATTTTTCTCGGATGTTCACTCAAATTTAGAGGCGCTGGAGGCTGTCTTAAAGGATTTCAAAAAGGAGAAGTTAGACAAATTATATTTTTTAGGGGATGCAGTTGGTTATGGCCCTGACCCTAATGAGTGCGTAGAGCTCATCCAAAAGAACGCACAAAAACTTCTGATAGGTAATCACGATTACGCTGTATTGGATATGATGGGAACCAACTGGTTCAACCAGTATGCCAAAGAGGCAATTGAGTGGACAAAAAAAAATCTCTCAGAAAAAAGCTTCGAGACAATATCCCGCTATTTAATGGACTTCAGGTTTGATAATTTCCATTTAGTTCACTCCACTCCCAAAGAACCCCAGAACTGGGATTATATCTTCAGTTTGGATGAAGCTGAGGAGAACTTCTCTTTTTTCAATCGCCAGGTCTGCTTAATCGGTCACTCCCACAGACCATTTATTATAAAGAAATATCAAAGCCGACCTTGCTTCTTGGTCAACGAAAAAGAGGTCAAACTGGAGGACCAATTTAAGTATCTGATAAATATCGGATCAGTTGGTCAACCCAGAGACGGGGACAACCGTTCTTGCTATCTTATCTATGATGAGCAAAAAGAGATTTTAAGGTTAAAAAGGGTTCCTTACGATGTGAAGAAGACCCAGAAGAAGATGAAAAAAGCAAAACTCCCCCAATTTTTAATTGATAGATTAGCCTTAGGAAGATAAAAAACAAATTCTATGAATCCTTCGGAAATTTCTTAAAACCATTAAGGGGAAATTTTTCGGGTTTTGTCCCATACATTTTAATCACAGTTTTAGTCTTGGTGATATTTGCTGAATCGCCTCGATGTTAGAAAGGATAGATTTAAAACCTTCAGACCTTATCCATCGTTTCAGATGAAGCAACCCTCCGGGAGAGGAAATAATAAATAGTTGCCATAGATGATAAAAGTATTGATTATGTAGTTAAATGGTCTTGGTCAAGGAAGAAAATAGCTGAGCTTATCTATTCTATAAACTTGGATTCTCCGAAAGTTTTATTTCTGGACCTTTTCTTCTATGATTTAAAAGAGGATACCTCTGGCAACACTCAAAAATTTTAGCAGCTCTGATTAGAGAATTAGGAAATGTTATTCTTTCTATCCACTTCAATATTTCAGATGTGGGGATAACAGGAACTAAAGCTCTTTAATCTATTACGGAATCTGCTATTTTAAAAGGCGAAAATCCTTTTGCAAAATGTAACTAAAAAATTCCTTGACATATAAAAATTATATTTTATATATTCAATTTAAATTTTATCTTTTCTTCTGGCTGGGTTTTGCTAATGATGAACTTTTTAGTTGAAAGATGAAAAAATAAAAATGGCATTGATTTCTTTTCAATCGAAATAAAGCAAATAAAAAGGAGGTGAGACCTAAAAATATCTTTGATAAAACCATAGATAAGAAGAAAAAAAGTTAAATTTTATATACAAAATAACAGGAGGATAAAGTGAAAAAGTTCTTTTTTGCTGGTTTTGGTATTCTATTATTTGTTCTTTTTACTTCTCCGAGTGAAGCTATTGATTTAGAGGCAAGATTTGTTCCGGGAATTGAGGGAGGAATATTTCAGCCGTCAGGAACAGATCAGGAGATTGATCTGGGTGACAATCGGGGTTTGAGCTTCAAATATGGACTCTCTGAAAGGGTATCCATAGGAGCCTTAGCCAAGGTGAACTATGCCTGGGGACGTTATTTAGACAAACCTGATTTCAAATACAGAAATATCCTTCTGGAGACAGTCCTGTATTATTATTTTTCTCCTGATGATGAGAAGATGAGCCCTTTTATTTTCGGAGGTGGAGGAATATCTTTCTGGAAATATAAAAAGGATGAAAAAAATCAGCTAAATTCGGACTATTTTGATGTGTTGGACAGGTATGAGAAGCCATTCGGATTACACGATCAGGAATTAGTTCTGCTTTTCGGAGCAGGATTGGAATATTCTTTAGTGAAGAATTTGGGAATAATCATCGGAGGTAGATTTCACTTTCTCACCAGGTTATTAAGCGATCTTACTGGCATAAAAGATGTGGTAGGTTCTGAACCAGATCAACTGGATGTGCCAAGAGGTATTCCTGAGCTTTTCTGCGGAGTCTCCTATTATATAGGCAGGGGGAAGGACCAGGATAAGGATGGGGTAAAAGACAGATTTGACCAATGCCCTGATACTCCAGAGGGAGCATTGGTGGATGAGTTCGGATGCCCTATGGACCAGGACAAAGATGGGGTATATGATGGATTGGATAGCTGTGCAGGAACTCCTGAGGGTGCAATGGTTGACGCTTTTGGATGCCCAACTGACAAAGATAAAGACGGGGTATATGATGGTATAGATAAATGCGATAATACTCCGGAGGGAGTTAAAGTAGATTCTTATGGCTGTCCTGTTGATACTGATAAAGACGGTGTTCCTGATTATTTAGATTATGAGGTTAATACTCCTTCAGGGGCAAAAGTGGATGAGGACGGGAAGGGAATAGATTCTGATGAAGATGGTGTTTATGATGGTTTGGACAGGTGTCCTGACACCCCTTTTGGAATCGAGGTGGATGAGGTTGGTTGCCCATTGGTAAAGCCTATCGAAGAGAAGATAATGCTTCACATAAAATATCCTCCGGGAGGAGTTGCATTAGATGAGCCAAGCAAAAAAATCTTAGATGATTTAGCTGAAAGGTTAAAAGTTTACAAAGATGTTGAGATTGAAATTCAAGGATATACTGACAGCTTTGGTTCATCCCAAGCCAACAAGGTGATCTCACAGAGAAGAGCCGATCAGGTGAAAAAATATCTTGTCGCAAAAGAGGTTGAGGATGAAAGAATTGTGGCAAAAGGATACGGAGCTACTAACTTCATTGCAGACAACAAGACAAAAGAGGGAAGAGAAAAAAATAGAAGAATTGAGATAGTAAGAATTAAATAAATTGGGTTGCTCAACATAGAATATAGAATAAAGAAGGTCGCTTTTTGCGGCCTTTTTTATTTCAAGATTAAATTTTTTTAAGGATTGCTTCGTCGAGTTCCCACGCAATGACTGTAATATCACAGGACTGAGGTCCTGACACAACCCATAAAATATTCATTTTGGCGATATTTAAAAGAGCTAAAAACTTTTTCCACTTTATTCAAATATTAATGTATAAAATATAGAGACCTGCGAGAAAAATCAAAATCCCGCTTACCTTTTTGGTCAATGTGGAGAAGTTGCTCACGCCCTTGGATTTGGCATAGCTCTCCACAAAACCTGTGAACACACCGGCTAAGACTATCAGAGCACAATGTCCTATAGCATAGACAAAGAGCAAAGACATGCCATAGATTATCCTGGCTTTTGAGGCAACAAAAGCCAAAATCACAGCCAGAACCGGTGTAGCACAAGGAGAGGAAACCACTCCAAACAGAAGCCCCAATAAAAATGCGCCCAGGATCCCTTTATGTTTCGATTTGAGGGTGACCGGCTGAGGAAGTTTGAATTTTAGCACTCCAATTAGATACAGTCCCATGATAATTGCCACAGCCGCGACAATATAATACCAGAACTTCCCCACATCTCCGAAAAGGCCACCCACCAGAGAGGCGATCGCACCCAATATGGTGAAGGTTATTGATAGTCCTAAAGCAAAAACCAAAGAGTAGGCAATTGCTTTCTTCTTGTTCCCTTCTGAATAACCCCCCACAAATCCGATTACCAAGGGAATTATTGCTAGGACACAAGGACTGGAGGCAGAGATTAGCCCTCCAACGAAAACTAAAAGATAAGCCAAGCCCGGAGAATTATTTATAACGTCCGAGATGTTTGATAAAATCGACTCCATATCAGTGTACCCCCATCTCAGCAAATTTCATTTTTATAGATTGTTTGTCCATAAAACCCTCATGTCGATAAACCTCATTGCTCTCTGCATCAAAGAATATCTGAGTTGGGATCAATCGAATTTTATATTTTCTGGCTTCGCGAGGTTCATATCGGAGGTCGATTATTTTCACAATTGCTTTTCCTTCGTATTCCACCTTTAGCTCATCCAAAATCGGCTTCATTTTTATGCACGGAATACAGGTTCCTTTTCCCAAGTCGATTAGCATAGGTAGTTTCTTTGCCGGCTGACCTTTGAGAGCAACCTTGGAATCTTCAATTGTGGTTTTCGGATTGGATCTTCTGCCTGCTTGATCAAAAGAACCTTTGACTAAAACCAAAGCAATTCCTGCTACAATCAAAATTCCTATGACCAGTGTATTTTGTTTTAATTTCAACTTTTGCCTCCGTCGATAATACTCTTTTGAATGCCTATCTTACGCTTGATTGATCATCTCTTTCTGTATAATTCTAAGATGCTGAGAGGTGGAAATATAATGGCTTTTGGCTTGCACTTTGCAGCACAGATACTGCAACCCACCTCACAGTTAAAAGGATTAGCCACTATCACCTTATTTGTCTTCTCATCGTATTCATATACTCCGAAAGAGCAGAACTCTAAACAAACCTTGCAACCATCGCATAACTCTTCCATAATCCTTGGAGACCAGGGAATCTCTTCCCGGGGAATTCCTCGCCAGGTCTTCAAACTTTTCTTCTTTTCTTTGACTCTTCCTTCCTTGAGATTAAGAAATCTCCGGTATTCGTCCCAAAAAGCCTGAGCGTATAGAGCTTGTTTTGAAGAAGGAATATAGTTAAACTGTTTAAGCCTTTTCAAAAGATAATCCTTTAAACGTTCATCCGGCTTTCTCCCCGATCTATAGAGTTCCTCTAAGACATCATCCAATCCCACTATACCGATCTGCTTGCCTTCTACAATTATAAACTTCGTTTTCACTTGTAGCCCTATCTCTTATTCTGGTTTATCTTTCGCTGAAATATAATCCTCAAGGACTTCTCTTATCTGCTCTTTCCTTGGTACCTTACCTTGAAACATAACTCTTCCGTTTATAAGCAAGGCTGGCGTAAAGTTTACTCCCCGATTGATGATTTGAAATATATCTGTAACCTTAATCAGTTCAGATTCCAGCTTCAGCTCCTCCAGCACCTGTCTGACTTTTTCGAAGGTGTCATCACACTTAGAACAACCTGGACCTAATACCTCGACTTTCAGCATATTTCTTTTCCTTTATCTCGGCTTTTTCTCTTGAAAATCACTTTGAGGTTTTCCATTTGGCTTGGCCATATCCTGCTTTGTGTCTCCGGCTTTTGATTTAGTCTTTTTCGAGCTGATAATAAACTCATCCAGTTCTTTTCTGAAGTTCAGAAGAAAATTCTCCTCATCTTCGCAAAATTCCCATACCGATTCAATTTCTTTGAACTCGTCTTTCTCTCCACAAAATTTTTCGAAACCCAGAGCGGACCAGAAGATTTTATATTTATTCGAGGTGGAGGAATCTTCATCAATATTGTATTCCCTAAAGATGATGAGAGAGTCTTTGTATGGTTTGGCGTAAAATTTTTCCAAACCTTTCTTTGCAAAGTTGCCAATACTTATGCAACAGGAACATTGAACTGTAGGATGGAAATGGATTACAAAAAGAGTGTCACTCCTTGAAAGATATTTCGATATGTCTATTTTCCCCGATGGTCCATTAGTGGTTACCCTCTTCAAAACCTCAGCTCCAGAAAAAAAACAAAAGATAAAGAAAAAAATAGTGGGAACAAGGATAAGGTTTATCAAAATAAATTTCTTGGTAGTCATCTTTTAAGCCTGACTTTGCTAGTGGTTGTCTTTCTTGTTTTCCTCCTCAATCCATCTTTTTAGCGTTTCCATCACCGGAATTTTGCCGGATGAGTAGATTTTGCCGTTTATCACCAACCCCGGGGTCATTAATATTCCATAAGAGGAAAACTTGTTTATGTCAGTAACCTTGACCACCTCGGCATCGAGGTTAAGTTCCGCCAAAGCGTTGAAAACGTCTTTCTCCAGTCTCTGGCAATTGATACAGCCTGGTCCTAAAACTTCGATTTTCATACTTAATACCTCCTATAAGATTAGGTTTCCAAATATCATCCCAGTTATAGTTGCCATTATAACTACCAAACAGACATATGCACCGGTCTTTTTTATCCCCATTATCCTTGCGATCACAATCATATTGGGAAGGCTTAAAGCCGGACCAGCCAGAAGCAAAGTTAAAGCTGGCCCTCTGCCCATACCCAGGTCCATCAAAGCACGGATGATGGGGACTTCGGTCAAAGTTGAAAAATACATTAAGGCTCCAAAGATCGAAGCTATAAAAGTTGGCCTGAGCCCATTTCCTCCCAGCCAATGTTCAACCACCTGTTGGGGAAGTAATGCTTTGATCATTCCCGCTACAAAAACACCCGCTAAAAGAATTGGGAATATCTTCTTAGATAGATCCCAGGTATGATACATCCAGTATTTAAGTTCCTCTTTTTGAAACCATCGATATAAAATCAAACCCAAAACTACTAGAAGCACGGCAGTTATCAACCATTTCTGAGCAGCGCCGAAGACCAAAATTCCTACCAAAATAGCGAAGTAAAATAAAGTGACACCTTGGGGTTTTGTTTTCTCCTCTTCCTGAGGCAATACTAATTCACCTGGATTATTGGTTTTTTGAGACTCCTCTTTTCGCCAGAGAAAAGCCATGATCAAACCGATGACCACCGAAAAAATAACAGCTCCCACAGCCCTGGCTAAGCCTAAATCAAAACCCAAAAGTTTGGCTGAGTAAACAATCGCTAAAATATTTATTGCTGGACCCGAATAAAGAAAAGCAATAGCTGGACCCAAGCCTGCCCCTCTTTTGTGAATTCCTGCAAATATGGGAAGAATAGTGCAAGAGCAAACTGCCAAAATTACTCCGGAGGCTGAAGCCACAGAGTAAGCCAAAATCTTTTTTGCCTCAGCTCCGAAGTATTTCATCACCTTTGCCTGGGAGACGAACACAGCTATTGCCCCGGCTATGAAAAATGCCGGGACTAAACAGGTGAGCACATGAGCTGACAAATATTCAAGTAAGGCTTCCCATCCGCTTTCAACAATATTCATATCAATATTTCCTAAGATTTAGAACTTTCTGCTCAGGGATAGCTGCAAAAGTTATCCCAATATCTTCATCAGTTTGGCTTTTTCCTTTATCTGCGCTTTTACAATATCGTCGACTAAGGAGAGAAGAGTAAACACCCGCATATCCTTTATCTTATAGTAAACCGATACTCCTTCCTTACGCGCTTCCACTACTCCTTGTTCCCGCAGAAGAGCCAGATGCCGGGACACATTGGATTGTTCCTCTTTCATCTCAGGGATTATTTCACAGGCGCACTTCTCCCCATCTTTAAGAAAGTATAAAATCTTAAGGCGAGTCGGCTGAGCAAGTGTTTTTAAAAAATCGCTCTCGAGCTGTAAGATGTTTTTATCCTTCATTTTATTCCTTTATGGTTATATAATCATATTTACATAAATACGAGCAAAAAAAACTTATATTTGTCATCATCCTTTTTTTATTTTCAGAAGAGACTTCATCATTCCTAAGCCGAGTCATAATAGCTAAAGCTTTTAACATATCCCCTTGTTTTCTATTTTTGTCAAATTATATCTGTATATTTAAAAATACAATATGAGATAAGACAAAAAACTTAAAAAGTAAGAAAATCATTAAATTGTATCTACTGCTTGTCCAACAAAATAAACCTAATACGTAGGGGAGACCCTCGTGGTCTCCCGCTGGTGGTTGGGAGGGGACCCCCCCGCCAGAGGCGGGGGGATTTCACCAGACTCAACAAGCCCCTCCCCTACAGAAAAATTTGCATTATTTAATTGGAATGGCACTACCAGCTTAGGATGCTTCATATTCTAATGATTTTATAACTTTAAAATCAAAAGTATAATCCCTAAGATTAACCCGAATCCAAGATTAAAAGCCTTGATGGTGATAAAATCTTTAACTGAATAGGAGAAAAGGGGCAACATTCCATGACCATCCTGCACAAATGAGCTAACCAAAAGAACCGAAAAGGGGATCATCCCTTTATGAAACATCATCACAAAAATCAAGTGCGGACCTGATTCAGGGATCACTCCAACAAGTGCAGCTATAAGCATAACCCAGCCCAAGTTATTCTGCACGAAAAGTTCAAGGTCCCAATTTTTTAGTCCAAACTCCAATACCAGCAAAGCTAAAAAAGTCCACAAAAAGATTTTTATCAGATGTTTTTTTATGATGTGCCCCCAGAGATGATCAACTATATAATGTCTTGGTGAGGCTTTTTCAGAATGATATTCATGCAGGATGCATTCCTCACATGGTCTTATTTTTAAACGGGGTGCAAGAAAATCTGTTACCCCTGAGAAAAACAAACCGGATAAAAACAATATCCCGAAAAGCAAGAGTGCATTTTCTGGGAAAAGTGAGAGCATCACAAAAGCTTCGTCACCAGAGGTAGCGATCATCCCACCTACAATAGCCCCCAAGGACAAAAGACCGTGTCCATATAAAGAGACATTGAGAAAAGCGCCCAGGCACCCTGGAGTAACCCCAAGAGAAGAAGAGACGAAATACTGTCGCCAGACTTTCCCCTTGATTGCTTCACCAAATCTCCCTTTAGTCAGAATTGAGAGAAAATCAACTAAAACCATCATCCCGAAAACGAAAAGGCTAATCTTTATCGATTCCTTTAAAATCTCAAAAAGCATCTGTTACGTCCCTCTTTAACCGGAAAGCTAAAGATTTTATATCTTTTTTATCTAAGTGAATTTAATTGTTTTTTGTTTTTGAAAATAATATCCAAAGGAAAAATTTCAAAGCCTTTTTTTGGTTTTTTATTATGTCTTGCTATCAAATTCGTATGAATGTCTAAAGGACTCTTCGGGCTTCGCATTAATTTTTATTTTCTTATTCTTGCGAAAATATTTCCCCAGATTTTTTCAACTTCTTTTGCAGAATCTGAATTTGTATATTCGAGGACAGTTTTTCCTTCTACCATAGCTTTTGTGAAGTCGTGGCTAAAAGAGATTTTTCCAACAATCTCAATCCCTTTTATTTTACAAAATCTTATTATTTTTTTTGTGTTCTCTAAGTTTATATCATATTTATTAATGCAAACTACCGATTTGATTTTAAAATGAGAGGTGAGGTCTAAAACCCTTTTTAAATCTGATATTGCTGACAGTGTTGGTTCGGTAACCACCATAACTAAATCTGTGCCTGTAATTGACGCAATAACAGGGCAGCCGATACCTGGGGGCCCATCGATTATAACCAGGTCTAACTTATTTTCCTCCGCTAAAAGCCTTGCATTTTCCCTCACCAAGCTCACCAATTTTCCTGAGTTCTCCTCAGCGATTCCCAATTTTGCAAAAACCATAGGACCGTATCTGCTCTCAGAGATATACCATTCTCCAGAAGTATTTTCCTGCATTTGAATAGCTTCATCCGGACAAACCTGCGAACAAACACCACACCCCTCGCAGGAGATAGGATCGATAACTATTTCATCTCCTTTTTCTGATACAGCAGAAAATCTACACACCTCGATACATCTTCCGCATAGAGTGCATTTTCCCATATCAATTTTTGCTTTTTTCCCTGCTATAAAATCATGCCTTTGTTTAATCTTCGGATGGAGCAGAAGGAAAAGGTCTGCTGCATCGACATCGCAATCTGCCATAACTTTCTTTTTTGCCAAAACCGCAAAAGATGCAGTTATAACTGTTTTACCAGTCCCGCCTTTACCACTTATGATGGTAAGCTGTTTCATTTTTTCAATTCCTTCTCAATCCCCTGCCACATTTCTTGGAAGATTTTTTTATACTTCTCCCCCTCGATAAGGAGAGGGATACCGTGCGAATAAAGGACAGCGACATTCCTATCATAAGGGATTTGGGTAAGGATTGGGATATTATCTTTTTGACAAAATTTTTTAACTTTTTCATCACCTATATCAGCTTGGTTAATTACAACTCCGAACTTAATTTTAAGTTTTTTCAGAAGCTTGACCGCTAATTTAAGGTCGTTGAGACCAAAAGGAGTTGGCTCTGTTACCAAAATACAGAAATCGCTATCTTTCACAGATTCGATTACCGGACAGGAGGTTCCCGGAGGGACATCGATGATATTGATTTCATCCGAGTCAATTTTTTTCTTAACCTCCCTTATCAAAGGGGTTGCCATAGGTTCCCCTATCTCTAATCTTCCCTGAACAAATTTGATTGCAAAAGTTTTACCTTGCTCCAAAACCCCTATCTTTTTCTTTTTTTCCACAATTGCTTTTTGGGGACATAAAAGACTACATCCTCCGCATCCATGACAGAGGGAAGGAAAGACTAAAACCTTATCCTTTGCCACGAAGATTGCATTATAAGCACAAACCTCAGCACATTTTCCGCAGAAGTCACACTTTTTTTCATCAACCTGAGGGACTAAGATATTAACCGGTTGTGTTTTCTCAATCTCTGGTTTTAAGAAGATATAGGAATTAGGCTCCTCTACATCGCAATCCAAAAATCGAATATTTCTTGATTTATTCTCAGCTAAAAAAAGTGCGAGGTTGGTTGCAACTGTGGTTTTGCCAGTTCCCCCTTTACCGCTGGCAACCGAGATAATCATCTATAATTACCTTTAAAAAACTTTTTAATTCTGTTTTTCCACAGAAATTTTTGCAACAACTCCAACTCTTTTCTCAAATCTCGAATCAATTTTTATCTGTCCCTTCTGCAGGCTCCGTCCTCAGAACAAGGAGGAGTATCGCACCTCTGGTCTCTTCCACAACAGGTGGTTCCTTTTGGAGATGATTTTCCTGAAATAACAGAGCTAAAAGATGAAATTAATTTCTTCATTCTAAATGAACCACAATGAGCACAGATGATTTTATTTTCCTTTTTAAACCCCTTTTGAAGAATCTCTGTCAATTTTCCGCAATCTTCACATTTATATTCATAAATGGGCATTTAACTTTCCTTTGGGATTAAACTAATCCCTTATCTTTTAGTTGGTCAAGTCGGAGTAGTGCATATAGAGCTACTTTTTGAACCACCTTTCCCCACCCCAAAACCTGAGAATAGCCTTTGAAGATTTTCGCTTCCGCACTTTTTACACTTTAATTTCTCAGAATCAGCTACAACCCCGACCAAAAGATCAAACTCCTCTCCACAATCTTTGCACCTGTAAGTATATATGGGCATCAATTCTCCTTTAGCTTACTAAAATCAATGATTCATAAAAGGAGTAAACTTTTTAACTTAGTAGTTTTGTTTAATTCTATACGCTAATCAACCATCTCTAAATTGATATCATTAAGAGTAAAAATTAATCAGAACTTTATCTTTCGATATTTTATCCTTTAGCCATATTAGCGCCGCATTTAGGACAACTCATCTGATAACAGGGAACACTTCTTGTGTGGGGAACTTTTTCACCACAAGAGGGGCAGATACAATATCCACCCGGTCCTGATCCTGGGCGATTACCACCCATCCTTCCTCTTCCCTTTCCACGACCCACACCCCTTCCTGTTCCGGGTCCTTGACCCGAAGGTCCTGTTCCATCTCCTCTCGGCATCTTTTACCTCCTTTTAAAATTTTAAGTTTTAATACTCATACTTAATAGCTATTGCTCCACGAGGACACTGCTTTACACAGGCTAAACACGCTGTGCATCTTGTGGCATCGATTTTAGCAACCAGATCCACAGAAATTGCTTTTTTCGGACAGACATCATAACAAATTCCACAACCCACACAATCCTCTTCATCCACAACTGCAAAAACTTTTTTGACCTTTGTTTTTACTCCAATTCTCCGCCTGATCTCCTCTAATTTCAAAGATAAATTTTGGGCTTGTTTTTTTTAAAGCTCCAATTCGTCTTCTCTGTTCAGGTTATTTTTATCATATGAAGGAACCTTCCCTGTTTCTCTGAAGAAACCTCTTCTTACTCTACTATGATGTCTGTATATCCTCATCCTTTTTAAATCTCTTTTGGATAAAGGGGAGGGGATAACCCTCCCCTTTTTTATTTCTTGGTCTTTTTCTCTGATTCAAGCTCTTGAATGCGCCTGTTTATCTCCTCAACTTCCTTCTGTAACAGATCTGCTTGATCTTTTAGAAACTGAGCCTCGTCCTGAGCGCTTTGTGGCTCTCCATAGTAAGGTGGAGGCCCACTGTAAGGTGGAGACCCACTATAAGGAGAAGCAAAAGGCGCATATCCATATCCTGGCAATCCAAAAGGATAATACCCTCGCCTGAATCCAAAACCTCTACCTCTGCCGCGCCCCCGTCCAAATCCCCCAACCCAGGGATTGGCAAATCCGGGGACAGGAAAGCCAGCACAAAAGCCAGCTCCCCTTCCTGTCATAGGTCCTAATCCCATAGGACCTATTCTGTCACCCCACGGCATATCTTACACCTCCTTTCAAGGTTTAAAAACTCTCTTTTTTCAACATACCAAATATCTCAAGGAGTCAATCGTGTTGATCTTCAGGGTGATCACATTCGCTTTTCTCGATTCCATATCCTCTGCCTGAGCCTGGTTTACAAAGGCTTTCTCCAGATTTCAGATTTCCTCTAACTAATTTATCAATCACTTCATCTATTTTTCCGGTAACTCCAACGATGGTTTCAATTCCCACCTCAGCAAAAAGTGCAGTGGCTCGCCTACCCATTCCACCTGCGATAATACAGTTTACACCCTTTTCAGAAAGAAATTGTGGCAAAAACGCAGGCTGGTGACCTGGATTTTCAACTATTTCTTTTTTCAGCACTTTCTCTTCTTCGATTTCTACAATGGTAAAACAAGGACAGCGCCCAAAATGCGAAGATACATAATCACCATCAGATGAGATTGCTACTTTCATTTTTGGTCTCCTTTCTCTCCCAATCCAAAATGACGTGGCACAGAAAAAGTGGAATATTCTTTCAATTCACCATTTTTATACTTTTCCAATGCGTCTTTTACTGTTCTGGTTGCACCTCCAAATATCTTTATATCTGCTGTCTTAAGTGTTTGAAAAGCATTAGGACCAACATTACCAGTGACCACCACCTCTACTCCCTTATCCACTATCGTCTGTGCTGCCTGAATTCCAGCACCTCCCATAGCCTCTAAGGCTGGATTAGGTAAAGCTTCAAACTTCTCAGTCTCAGAATCGATAAAAAGAAAATAAGAACATCTTCCAAAACGAGGGTCTACTAAGGAACTCAAGTTTTCTCCTTGAGATGAGATTGCTATCTTCATAAAAATTCCTTTCTTTATGGGGAAAAGCAAAATCTCCCCATTTTACTTTTTCTCTTTTTTTCCTTCTTTCTCAAGCTCTTTTATCCGAGCTCTAATTCCCTCCATCTCCTCTTCCAGAGCTGAAAGCTCATCTCCTAAAATCTCCTTCTCCTCCTCAACAGTTGGTTGAGGATAGGCTGGTGGATAACCATAAGGGTCTGGTGGATAACCGTAAGGAGAAGGAGGATAGGGTGGGGCATAGGGTAGATACCCAAAAACCCTTGCTCTCCACATCCAACCTCTGCCTCCACCAAATGTGCGACCTCTTCCACCACCTCTTGGAAAACCACCTCTCCCTGCTCCAAACCCGCCATATCCAAAAGCAGGATAATCAGGATAATAGGGTTCAGACCTTTTGCTTTTCGGGTCTTTCCCAGAAGGATAAGTTTTTTTGCCTTTTGGCATATTATTCACCTCCTTTTTGTTCTAAACTTTTAGGTGTTAAAACTTTTATAATCTTCTCAAGTATCTCTATTAAAATCTTTGATGCCTGGGTTTCAGGATAATCACCGAGCAAAGGTTTTCCCTCATCACCTGATATCACTATTTCAGGTTCCAAAGGAATCTTCCCTAAAAAGGGAATTCCCATCTGTTCTGCTGCTTTTTCACCCCCACCAGTTTTAAAAAGGTCTGTTCTTTTTCCACAATGAGGACACACAAAACCGCTCATATTTTCCACAATACCCAAGACTGGGACCCGAAGCTTTTTGGCGAAATTCACTGCTTTTCGCGAATCCAATAAAGCGATTTCCTGAGGCGTCGTTACAATGATAACTCCATCCAAGCCCTTAATCAGTTGAGTAATAGATAAAGGCTCATCTCCGGTTCCAGGTGGAGAATCGATTATCAGAAAATCTAAATCTCCCCATTCCACATCTTCCAAAAACTGTTTGATCGCGCCCATCTTAAGTGGACCTCGCCATATCACCGGAGATTCTTTGTCCTCCAAAAGAAATCCCATCGACACAACTCTTAAATTAGCTAAAAAGAAGACCGGCTGGATTTTTCCCTCAGAGCCGGTCAAAACTTGATTTTCAAGCCTCAGCATCTTGGGAATATTAGGACCGTGGATATCAACATCTAAAAGCCCGACTTTAAAATTCTTTTTAGCCAATCCTACTGCCAAGTTAACAGAAACTGTGCTTTTACCAACCCCTCCTTTATTGCTCATAACTAAAATCTTACGTTTTATTTTTTGCATGGGTTTTTTCCTTTATTTTTTTACTAAAACCTAAGGCTTTGTCCAAATCCACCTCTTCCACCACCTCCCTCTGCCCAACCTCTCTTTTTTTTTGCCCTGTGAATATTCACACCTTGACAGAATGGACAAAGGGGAGGTCTTTTTGTTCCATAGGGTAGCTCCCAGCTATTTCCACAATCATAACACACATATCTTTTCAATGCTATGACAAAATCACCTCCTTCTATTCTTATGGCTTTACCGTTGGTTATCGCATCAGCAATTTTTTTCCTTGCAGAAGTCAGGACCCTTCCAAAAGTCTGACGGGAGACCTTCATCCTTTCTGCCGCCTTTTCTTGCTCTAATCCTAAAGAATCTTTTAATCTTATCGCCTCATGTTCCTCCACAGTGAGAATGACCTCAGCCAATTGGGCTAAAGGAATTCCTCTCGGCTTAAAATATGTAACATTGGGCACCGCCCTCACCCAGCGAAATCTTCTTGGTCTCGGCATAAAACTCAGCCTCCAAAGTTATGAGCATATGCTCATAACTAAATACGGAAACAAATCTAATCTCTTAACATTTTTTTAATTTTTTATTCTAAAAATATTCAAAAAAGACATCGAAAAGCAATTAGAGATAAAGCTATGCAATAGGTAAGCATAATTAGTCATTTTGCCTTGATTTTAGGATGCTTCTGGAATAGAAAAATCGTAGCGCAAGGCTTTAGCCTTGCACAAATTACAGACTGTAGGAACAACCCTTGTGACTGTCATCTATAATATAAGGTATCCTGCGTTTAACTTCATCTTACCAAGAGGTTAAAAAAATTACTTGATTTTTAAGAGGGAATAGGATAAAATAAATCAGTAGGACAGATTTAAAATCTGTCTTACTGAAAGAAGGTATATAAAATAGAATTCGTAATTATCCTAAGGAGGAATCATTATGAAAAAGAAATTCGACCAGGTGTTCCAGTTTAAGATTACGCTGAAGGATACTAAACCTCCGGTTTGGCGACGAATCCAGGTCCCGGAAACCTATACGTTTTGGGATCTACATGTTGCCATTCAGGACGCTATGGGCTGGTCAGATTATCATCTCCATCGTTTTGAAATAGTCAATCCTTCTACCGGGATGGAAATTGAGATAGGTTTACCAGATGAAGAATTTAATTTTGGGAGAGAAATTCTTTCGAATTAGAAAGAAAAAATAGAAGACTATTTTTCTATGGAAAATAGATTGGCAGATTAGACATATGATTTTGGCGATAACTGGGAACACTCAATGAAATTGGAAAAGATAATCCCTCGAGAAAAAAATACAGCCTACCCGAGATGTATCGCTGGAAAACGAGCATGTCCACCTGAAGATTGCGAAGGAATTAGGAGTTACCAGCGATTGTTAGAGATCATAAGGGATAAAAATCATGAAGAGCACGAACGTATGATGGAATGGCTTGGTGGAGAGTTTGACCCGGAATATTTTGATCCAGCGAAAGTCGATTTCAATGACCCCGATACTCGTCGAAAAATTGCTTTTGGATAGAAGAGGCACATCGCCTAAAAACGAGGCCTGTTAAAAAACCTCCTAAATGGATTTATAGTTGCTTTTTTGCTAAAGCCGGGCGAAATGGTCGACATTTCGTTGTTCATTCGGGAATTGGCCTGTCCGGCCAGGAAATTCCCGAATGTCATGAGGTGCAGGAGATCCCCGGAACGGGTCTTGACGACAATTCCCGCACCAACTCTTAAACGGTTCGTCAAGTGGTCTGCGACACACTTGACCTACAAAGGTTTTTGCTTCTTAAAGGTTAATGAAACAAAAATCAACTTTTCTTTTCCTCCTACCTTGGATTTTAATCCTTTCCCTGTTCTGGCTTTTTCCTATCATCTATTCTCTGATCTTAAGCTTTACCAGATATTCTGTTTTGACCGGCGAAGCATCCTGGATAGGCTTTTCAAATTATCTTGAGCTTTTTAAAGACCCTGATTTCTGGACAGCTTTAAAAAACACCACATTCTTTGTGGTGGGGACAATTCCTTTCACCACCTTTTTTGCCTTGCTCTTGGCAGTTTTGATCAATCAAAAAATTCCTCTGAAAGGTCTTTTTCGAGCAGGATTTTTTCTGCCATCTATCACCTCCATGGTTGTGGTTGCGTTGATTTTCACCAACCTTTATGCAAAAGATGGATACATAAACTTCTTATTCCAATTAATAGGATTACCCACCCCGGAAAAAGGATGGCTTCTATCCGAAAAGACCGCACTTTTATCCATTATGGCTATGGATGTGTGGATGGCAACTGGTTTTTATATGCTTTTGTTTTTAGCAGGCTTGCAGGCAATTCCTGAGGAGCTCTATCAGATATCAGATATATTCGGAGCATCGTTTTTTCAAAAGCTTGTGCACATCGTTCTGCCATATATAAGACCAATGATGCTTTTTGTGATTCTTTTAAACACCATAAAATCCTTTCAAATATTCGTGGAGATATTTGTGATGACCAAAGGGGGACCCCTAAATTCAACTTTAACTATGGTTTATATGGTCTATGATACCGGATTGCACAAATTCAGGATGGGATATGCCTCAGCTATAGCCTATGCTTTGTTCTTTATAATCTTTTCCTTTTCTTTTTTGCAGATGAAGCTTTTCAGGGTGGGAAAGGCAATAGGTGAATAGATGTCAAAAATACAAAGAATTATAATATTTGTAATCTTATTGATGTTATTAGCTGGAATGCTTTTCCCTATGTACTGGATGATAAAAACTTCTTTTACCCAAAAGGCTGGCTATGTTGTGGATTTAAAAAACCTTTCCCCTTGGCCCTTGACTCTAAGAAACTACAAAGACCTCTGGATGTGGGGACCTTTCTTAAGATATTTTCTTAATAGTCTATTAGTAGCTGTTTTGGTTACCCTGGGAAACTTAATTTTCTGTTTAATGGTGGGATATGCATTTGCCAGAAGAAGGTTTTTTTTGAAAAACCTCCTTTTTTTGTCCGTTATCTTCGTGATAATGATACCCGCACATATAATAATCATCCCACTTTTTCTTCTTATCAAGTTTTTTGGATGGTATGATACTTACTTAGCTTTAATTTTGCCATGGCTTGTTACTCCTTTAGGTGTATTTTTGATGAGGCAATATATCGAATCTTTGCCAAAAGATTTAGAGGATGCCGCAAGAATTGACGGGGCAGGCGATTTCAAGATACTTTTCTCAATCGTTATGCCCTTGTGTAAGCCTGCCTTAGCAGTATTAGGTATTCAGGTTTTTCTTGTCAACTGGAACTCATTTTTATTTCCATTTATTCTAACCTCCTCTCAGAAGATGAGAACCCTGCCTGTGGCATTAGCCCTGTATCAGGGATACCAGACAATCGATTGGCCCCACCTAATGTCAGCATCAACAATTTCAGCCTTACCTGTGATTATCTTATTTTTATTTTTCCAGCGCCAGATAATCTCAGGATTAACCGCTGGTGCATTAAAAAAATAAGAAGTCATCAAGAGGTTAAAAAAAATCACTTGATTTTTGGGAGGGAATGAGGTAAAACAGAGAGAAGAGAAAGATATACCCACGATACTTAGAATATGACACCAGTTTGGAGAAAAAACGAAAGTTATCTCTTTTTTATTTTTATCCTTTGTAATGTCTTAATATTCTGTTTCTATCCTCACTTTCCTTATCACCCTTGTAATAAATTTCAATTAACTCAATTTTATCCTCTTCTTCAAAATAAGCATAAATTACCCTGATACCAGACTGAACCCCCTTTCCCTTAAGGGAGCGACACGCAAATTTCAAGCCTTTATAGATTTTGGGGTTTTCAATTTGTAAATCTGAAATTTGAACTACGCCTTTATTATCAATCCCTAATTTATGATAAAGATTAAGCTGGTTTTTAATAAACGTTTTTAAGTCATCTTCAAGTGTTTTAAATCTTTTGAGAAGTTTTTTAAGGTCCTTCTCAAATTCAGGGAGGCGAGAAACTTCACGAAATATCTTCATCATATTGTCTTACTGAATAGGCAGAGGTTCGGTAAAAAACAGACTCATATTCGATAATTTCACCATCTCCTGTTGTCAACCAGGGAACGTCATTGTGGGAATAATCACTTATTTCAGTCGCATTCTTATCAGAAACTTTATTCAAAACATCATCAATTACCTTAATTTCGTTAGCCTTTAATTTAGAAAGGTCTGCCTCTCTCAAAGGTAAGTATTTGGTTTGCGGATAGTTGAAATAGGTACTTTCAACTTTTTCTACGTCCTTATCCTTCATTTTCTCAATTATTTTTTTGAATTCTATGGGGGTTGGTCCATATTTGTTCTTAATATAAGTTGCACCGATCAATTGCTCCTCATATTTTTCATAGTAATCAAAATCAATGAAATAGAGAAGCTTATAGATTACAGTCTCTCCAATATGAGGCTTTGAGCCAACTTTACTAAGAATGTAAAGTAAAACCTCTTTGAATTTCTCCAAATTTTTTTGAGGGACATTAATCCTAATTTGAGGCTTTCTTTTTCTTTCTTTCTTACCTTTCTTTAAAATAACCTCAGGTTCCTTTTCCAATTCCAGTAAAGTGTCTACATCAAGATTAAATATCTTTGATAGTTTTATTAGTTCACCAGCCGAAATTTTCCTTTCTCCTTTCTCTATTTGAGATACTGCCGGGCGTGAAATTCTTAACCTCTGAGCAAGCTTATCCTGAGTAATTCCAGTTTGCTCCCTCAAATTTTTTATTCTTTGACCAAGTTTTTTATCAATTTCACTCATAGCTTTCTCCTTTTTTAATCTCTTTTAGTATTATACGTGGATGTAAGATATTTTATCAAGAGAATGTTTGATTTTTTTACATCCTATTTTCCAATCCACATCTAAGCATTCCTTTCTTGCCCGGTCAGATTTTCGGAAATCTATTTAGACTTTTCCTAAAATGTATAAGGGTTAATAAGTTGCTCTTGTTTAACTTCGTCTTTCCAAAAGGTTAAAAAAATCACTTGATTTTTGGGAGGGAATGGGATAAAATAGAGTGGATTAATTTGAAGAAACTAAAGAATGATTAAAAGGCTTGCAAGAAAAGATATTTATCCGAACTTGTTCGGATATCCACCCAGATTGGAAATATATCCGACACTTTGGATATGAATGGGTAATATGCCATTTTGCCTGTAAAGAAATGGATGAATAAATAATGTCCAGCAGATTGATAGAAATATTTGAAGATGAAAAACTTGTAGAGAAAATCAAAAGACGCTTGCCTTATCTATTTCAGCTTGCAGAATTAGAGAGTTCAAGAGCAGGTAAAATCGGAATGGAGGTGGGTTCGGTTCGTGAAAGGATAATAGTTGCTCTGCTTATTTATAAATTTGGTGAAGCAAATGTGGAGACTGAGATTCCTATAACTGAGCCAGAGGTGGATGCAAAATTATTTGAAGCACCGGTATCCATTAAGACGATTACAGGTAAAGGTTTTAGTGGAGTCAAAATTATATGGACTGTTGATGCTCAAAAAGCAAAAGAATTTCGGGGAAATTATTATCCTAAGTGTGATATTTTGCTTATACAAATCAACTGGAATGACATTGGTGGATTTTATTATATCCCATTAGAAGTTCAGAAAGGACTTTTTGATAAAATAGGTAGACAAAATTATATTAAACTTCCTAAACCTGGGACAAATCCCAGAGGCGTTGAAATTACTAAAGAAGCACTGTTAAGTTTAGTTAAAGATATCGAGTCCAAGAGTATTAGAATAAATTGGCAAAGGACAAGAATAGATCTCAACCCATATAAAAGGTGGGTTGACCTCTGGAGGGAGGATTGAAATGGGGTTTAATCGAAGAAAAAAGGGTACAAAAACAAGTGCTTTTGGTTCTCCAGGAAGAATCAATCATGACTCCACCTCATTTTATAAAAGTAGATTATATGAGGGATTACCTAAGGAAAAGGTAGTCAAGTATGTAGAAAATTCTATACCAACTAAGTTTCTGGATAAAATTTTTTGTAAAACAAGTGAAAGAATGGAAGAATTACCAGATAATAGCGTTCATCTGATGGTGACCTCTCCTCCTTACAATGTAGGAAAAGAGTATGATGAGAATCTAACCTTAAATGAGTACAGAGCTTTTTTGAAAAGGGTATGGAGTGAAGTTAAAAGGGTTCTTGTTCCGGGTGGAAGGGCATGCATAAATATTGCTAATCTTGGAAGAAAGCCATACATTCCGCTACATGCCTTTATTGTCGAGGACCTGCTTGATTTAGATTTCTTGATGCGTGGCGAGATTATCTGGAATAAAGCCTCAAGCGGTAGTCCATCAACTGCTTGGGGTAGCTGGTTAACTGCTAAAAACCCGACATTGAGAGATATTCATGAATATATTTTGGTCTTCTCTAAAGGTATGTTTACAAGAGGAGATACCAGAAGAAAAAGCACAATTTCTAAGAAAGAATTCCTTGAGTTCACGAAAAGCGTCTGGAGTTTTTCCGCAGAGCCGGCAACAAAAGTGGGGCATCCTGCTCCATTTCCAGTAGAGTTGCCTTACAGACTGATTCAACTTTACACTTTTGAGGGTGAGATTATTCTTGACCCATTTATGGGAAGCGGGCAGTCTGCTATTGCCGCGATAAAAACCCAACGCCATTATGTAGGATATGACACAAATGAAGAATATGTGAAATTAGCAAAGAGGCGTATTAAAGAGTTTTCTATAAATTTTAATGCTCCCAAGTTATTTGAATTTGAAGGGAAAAAGAATGATTAAGAGGCTTGCAAGAAAAGATATTTATCCGAATAATTTCTGGTATAAATGAGTTATATAGGATTACATCCTTAGAAATGAAGGGGAGTTAGATGATACTTTTTTCACAACGACATAGTGAAGCAATAGAAAATAAAAAACTGACCTTATCCATCTCCAAAAAGATCAGGCAAAAAATAATTTATTGTATGCAAAGGTTTAATAGATGGTATGGATATGACGAACAAGACTCAATATTTTACGACGATCTGAAAAAATGCCTTCTTGAAAATTACGGAGAAACATCACTTAAGGCATATGTTGATGATGTTTTCAAGGATACAGACAAAATTGAAGAATTCATTCTTGGGACCAAGCCTGAATATGTGCTTGATACAATTGAACTGTATGTTACTCTTATTGATAAACCAGGTCAAAAAACAAATTTCCAAAAGGAGTGCAATCAAATTTTCAAATCAGAAAACTCCCCGGTCAGAATTCTTGACGGCTATATAATCAAGTTAGACTCCGTTTTTTTAGAAAGTGAGATTCTAAACAAGGCGTACGAACTCCTCAAAGATAGTCATTTTGAGAAAGCTTGCAGGGATTTTCTTAACGCAAGAAACAATCTCACTACAGGGGATTATTCCGGGACAATTATTGAGGCAAATAACGCAATTGAGAGTACCTTAAAGAAAGTCCTCGATAAAGAAAAGGGAGATCAAGGAAATTTGAAAAAGTGGTTAATGAAATCAGGGATCATACCTGATTATTTTCAAGGATTCTGTGAACATTTTGAAGGCTTGCTCCAATCTGCTTTTACAATAGCAAATGAATCGTCACGGCATGGGAAAAAAGAAATTCCCGATAAGAGGAATGAAGTCAATTATGCAGTCGCTTCTTTCTTCTTACACCTAGCGGGTTCTTTGATCGTTTTCTTTATGGAAAGGTATCAAGAAAATTTGCCAGAAGAGGAATTACCTTTTTGATGAAGGCACGATTTTACAAAACTGCGCGTTTGTTATTCATTTTGCTCAAAGTAGAAACTCCAATTTTAAGCATCAAAGTAAAACATAAGAAAGCTGACTTTAGGACGTTTCAAGAATAGAAATTCCCGAATGCGTTATTAGGTGCGGGAAATCCCCGGAACGGGTCTTGAGACAATTCCCGCACCAACTAAAAAAAGTAAAGCTGAAGCTTTACACTCCAAAGATGCTAACAGGTGAGATGAAAAAGCCCTACGATTTTTTCCTTTTGGCAAAGTTTATTAAGAGTTTTACAAGCTTCTTTTGTATCCTGTTCAATTAATTTTATCCCCTTTTTCTTAAAAAGTTCAACCGTCTCAGGAAGAACTTCCATGTATCCATAAAATCCTTTACCAACAATCACTGTGTCTGGCTTAACCTTGAAAATATCTTCGGTTAAATCCTCAACTGAAAGCTGGTGAGAGGTCTTTCTCCACCAGGAGCTATCAATTTTATCAAGGTAGATTATAACATCTGAGGTATATTTTTTGCTATCTATTACTATTTTTCCGAATTCATATGAGTCTATCATAACGAATAAATTTTTATTCTGTTTTCTCTAAAAAATTCAAAATCCCATAATAGATACCCTCAGCGATTTTTTGTTGAAATCTTTTCTTTTTTAAAAGTATCTCCTGCTCAGGTAAGATTATGAAAGCGCATTCCACTAAAACAGATAAAAGCTGTGATGGTCTGGTCAAAGCCAAATTTGCGTAGTACAGCCCATAATCACCAAGCCTTAATTTTTTTACCAGTTCCTTTTGAATCTCTTGTGCCAGAGGTTTGGCTTGAGGGTGATAATAATAGGTGCTTGTTCCGTTGTTGTAAAAGGGATTTATCCCGTCAGGCAAGGCATTGTTATGGATGCTTATGAGAATATCACAGTCTGCCTCAATTGCTTTTTGGGGTCGATCATAAAGTGGGACATCCTCCATCCCCTTTCTGGTCAAGATGACTTCCGCCCCTCTCCTCTCCAAGATTTTTTTCAATCTTTTTGCTATCTGAAGATTAACCACCTTTTCAGATAGTCCAGTTGGACCAACAGCTCCAGGGTCTTCAGAATGTCCAGGATCTATCCCAATCGTCAAACCTTTTAATTTTCCTCTAAACTCAGGCTTTTTCTTAATTTCCAGAACCAAAATCTTATTCTCATAGAACACATCATAGCCCCAGAATTGCTTTTGATTTAGATAAATTTTTAACTGGTAAACCCCATTTTTTGGCTGGGTCCATTTAATCTGATCGATTATTTTATCTTCAGAATCATATCTGATCCAATCAGTATTGGAGATAGCATAATAGATGGTAAAAATTAAGCTGGATTTCTCCTGTTCCACTTTATAGGGGAGTCTTTGCTGAAGGGGTATTCTTACCTGAACACCTTTTTCTGTTTTCTTGGTTCGGATATGAGTGATGTAGCTTTTTGGAACAGGTGTTCCTTCTAAAAGAAAGGCTACCGAGTCTTTTTCCACCCAGGCGGTCTCATCATCTGCTAATTTGATTCTAACCCAATCACCTGTCCTTCCGGTTGCCACCGCCCTTACTCCCTGAGGTTGATACAAAAGCACATAACCCAACTTTGGACCGGTTCGGGCAATTAGGGTTGGGTCTAAAAATTCTATTATCTGTGGGGCCTGATACTTTTTTAAAGTTATCTTTGCAGGTGCTTCCTCCACCACACTTACCAAGTTGTTGAGGGAGTCAATTACAGAATTTTTTGGAAATGAAAAGGTCAAAAAGTCCCTAAGGGAGGAAAGCCTTTTTGTTAGTCTAAATATAATTTTTGCTGAATCGATCTTATCGTTTTCCTTGACGATATATGAACCATAATAAATTCCTCTGACCAAATCTTTTTCTTTCTCCTTCTCATCCTCTTCGAAAACTACCAAATCTTTTGAAGGAAAGGTTTTATCTAAAGAAAGTTCAGCCATGGGTAGATCATAGGTGAGGCCATCGATTCTGAAATATCCCCAGCAATTAGGAGTTCCCCTGAAACTGACCTGAATGATATCCCCAGGGGTTAAAACCAAATCCAAATTTGGTTTAATACTTTCTTTTTCTATCCTTAAAGTATCATCCGGAGTAGAACTGAGTGGATGGGGGATAATGACTTTAACTGTGTCAAAAGTGGTTCCTTTTTTATTTTCTGCTTTTAATTCAAAGAAAAAATCACCTGGTTTCAAAGGCAGGAAAGCCATGAATGCACCATTTTCATAGACTTTGACATCAAATCCATTTATCTTCAAAGATGAGTTAGGTGTAACCTGCCCGAAGATGAATGTGGAATCATATGCACCTATCTTCTGTCCATTTTTAGGATAGACCACATCTATCTTGGGAGCAGATTGGGCTATACCGAAATGTAAGCTCCAAAAGAAGAACAAAGAAAAAAAGACCTTAATACAAAATTTGTTTTTTAATCTATTCATATCTAAAAAAACTTTTTTATTTGTTCATTTTTATATAATCGACATCAAAAAAAGTTTTCGTAATCAATTTATGTAAACTTTGGGCAATCTTTTTCCCATTCTCGATATGATCTCATAGTTTATCGTTGAAGACCAGAAAGCTAAATCACAAGCTGTGATTTCTTCTTCCCCGTTTTTTCCGATTAAGGTTACTTCATCCCCGATTTTGACCCCTAAAATATCCGTAACATCAACCATAAAAGCATCCATACAAACTCTGCCAATTACTGGAGCTTTTTTGCCACGGATCAAAACCTCCCCTTTATTTGACAGAAGCCTGGGGTATCCATCAGCATATCCTAAGGGAATAGTAGCCACTTTGGTCTTCCTTTTTGTGAAAAAAGTTCTGCCGTAACCTATAAAACTTCCCTTTTCCACTTCTTTTAAAAACATAATCTTTGATTCTAAAGACATAACCGGCTCAACTCTAATCGATTTTGAGAGTTCCTCGGATGGATAAACTCCATAAAGCAGGAGACCAACTCTTACCTGGTTAAAATAACTTTCCGAAAGGTTTAAAACCGCAGCTGAGTTAGCAATAGATTTGATCAAATCCCTCTGGTTTAAAAATTCAAGTCTCTTCAAAACTTCTTTGAACTTGTTAATCTGCTTTAATGCGGACTTTTTATCTTCCCCTTCAGCCTCTGATAGCTGGGATAATATCCCTTTTATCTTTATATTTTCCAACTCTTTTATCTTTTTAAAAAACTCATAGGATTTTTCAGCAAAAAATCCATATCTTCCCATACCAGTGTCGATTTTTAAAAAAACTTCAGAGGTTTTTTTCTGTTTTTTCGCCTCTAAAGAAAGCATCCTTGCAAATTCGAAATCTGTAATAGTCGATTCCAGATCATATTCTACAATCATTTTTTCTCTTCCATAAAACTCAGGATAAAGAATAAGAATTGGCGATTTAATCCCTTTTTCTCTTAATTCTATACCCTCCTCCAGGATAGCCACACCCAGACTTCCCGCTCCGTTTTCTAAAACCACCTTTGATACCTCGTAAGCACCATGCCCATAACCATCTGCTTTGACCACAGCCAAAAGCTCAACTTCTGGTCCTAAAGTTTTTTTAATATTTTTTGTATTTAGAGCCAATCTTTTTAAATCGACCTCTAAAAAGGCGGGTCTTTTGAATCTGTTTTCGCAAGTTTTGCTCATAATTTTCAGAGTTATATATTTAATCCAGACTTTAAAGTCAAGTAAAGTTTTCTCAGGTTGAAGGTGAATGGATAAAAAATTTTGATTTAAAAAGGTCTTAAAAGAAGGTAGACCACAAACAAAAATTTATTCTACATCGTAAAAAGACGAAAGCCCCGAATAAGGGGAAGGAGAAAAGCTTACGTTTTTTTCCTTCCCCTTCCTCCCTTCTATAACCTGTTTAAAGATAATTTAATGGTTTCATTATTCTCAAAGCTATTACCCTTAACTTTTTTCAAAAGAAAACCGAAAATTCTTGCTTTTCTTTCCGATAAACATTATTTAGATATGTATAAACCATTAAACCCGGGGGAGAGATGAAATTTGAATTGAAAAGAATCGATGTCTGGAGTATTACCAAGATAAGCTTTTTTCTGAACGGTGTCTTTGGGTTGCTTTTTGGTTTTTTCTATGCCCTTATTCTTGCTATGGTGGGAAGTATGATTGGACCTCTATCCGGAGGGGAGTTCGATTCATTCGGTGCATTAACCGGTGCCTTCGGAATCTTTTTTGCAATTATTTTAGCTATATTTTCTGCTGTAACCGGAGGAGTCACAGCTGCTGTTTTTGCCTGGCTTTACAATCTTTTTGCCAAATGGATCGGTGGAATAGAAATAAATTTAGCCGGGGAAAAAATTGAATCTGTCTCACCATCTGATGAAAAATCAGAGGGGATGTCCAGATATGAATGAGGTCAGAGTAAGAATTGCACCCTCTCCATCAGGTTTTCTTCATGTTGGGATTGCAAGGACTGCTATTTACAACTGGCTTTTTGCGCGTCATCATAAGGGGGTCTTTATTCTAAGGATCGAGGATACCGACCCGTCCCGTTCAAGTCCTGAGATGGTAGAAGCTATAATCGAGAGTTTGAAATGGTTGGGTCTGGATCGGGATGAGGGACCATACTATCAGTCCCAGAGAAAAGAACTTCATCAGAAATATGCCCAGAAGCTTTTGGAGACTAAGAAAGCTTACTTTTGCTTTTGCACGCCCCAGGAGTTGGAGGAAAAGAGAAAAAAAGCCAAAGCCTCTAAGGCTGACTGGAAATATGACCGCACCTGTTTAAAACTTTCGGATGCGGAAAAAGAGAAAAAAATAAGAAAGGGAGAGCCCAGGGCGATAAGGCTTTTGGTCCCATCAGGCAAAACAGAGTTCGATGATCTGGTTTACAAACATTTAGAAAAGGAGAACGAAGATATTGATGACCTTATAATCGTTCGTTCAGATGGTAGACCAACTTATAATTTTGCCTGTGTTGTAGACGATGTTGAGATGAGAATCTCACATATTATAAGGGGAAATGACCACATCTCAAATACGTTCAAACAGATTCTCATCTATAAGGCTTTTGAGCTGACTCCTCCTAAATTTGCTCATATTCCTCTTATCTTAGGAAAGGATAAAGCCAAGGTCTCCAAAAGGCATGGGGCGATCTCTGTGATGGAGTATAAGGAACAAGGCTTTCTGCGGGAAGCTTTTTTGAATTTCTTAGCCCTTCTGGGTTGGTCACCCAAAGACAACAGGGAAATCCTTTCCACAGAAAAGATGATAGAGCTGTTCTCCCTTGAAGGAGTGAATCCAGCCAATCCAATTTTTGATCCAGAGAAACTTGAATGGATGAACGGGGAATACATCCGCGCTAGCGATAATGAAAAGCTTTGCGACCTGGTCATTCCCTTTTTGATCAAGGAGAATTTGATTACAGACAAGACAGCGAAACAGAAAAGGGAAAGGCTTTTGAAATTTGTTTCATTGTTCAAAGAAAGATGCAAGACTTTGAAAGATTTTGCAGAAAAAGGTAAATACTTTTTTGCGTTTGACTACAGGTACGAGCCAAAAGCTGTAAGTGAACATTTCAATTCCGCTGAAGATGTTCAAAGATTGAACACTTTTGTCCAACGCTTGGATCAACTTGAAAGATTCGAAAAAGAGAAAATTGAACAAGCGCTACGCAACCTAACAGATGAGATGAAAATAAAGCCCGCCCCCCTGATTCATACGGTTCGCTTGGCAGCAACCGGAACCTCATCCGGACCCCCGCTTTTCGACATCTTGGAACTTCTGGGCAGAGAAGAGGTTGTAAAAAGAATCAAAAAAGCAGTTGAGTTTATTAAGACGAAATTCAATTAGAAAAGGTCGCTGAAAAAAGCCAAATAGAGAAAGGTTTAACTGGAGTGTCAAGCTTTAGCTTGACCTGAAAGGTCCTGAAAGGCAGAAGATCTTTAGTTGGTTCACCTAAAGGTGAACACTCCAAATTCCGCTATCAGTTGTGTAGTTGTGTAGGTCAGGAGCCCTGTGCTCCTGACATCCAATATTATTATTCTCCAAATTCTCCCTCAATCTCGATGGTGCCCATCACTCCCCAGTCGCGAGAATAGAACCCCTCCGCATGATATTTGTGCATCGACGAGTGCGGCCAGTCGAACGGGGAATTGACGTATCTATGTTTGACCGGATTAAAATGAATATAATCGATATGTCGATTCAAGTCTTCTTGGTCTCTAATAATATGATCCCAAAAGCGATTTTGCCATATTCTGCCGCAAACTAGATTCATTCGCTTTCGCCACAAGGCACCAAAGCTCATTTTGATTCGCTGAAGAATGTTTGAAATGTCGTGTTCTTTGGGGTCGATGACGATATGGAAATGGTCAGGTAAAATAACCCACGCCATTATGTCATAGGTTGATTTATCTTTGACCGTATTAAATCCAGTCCAAAGCAAATCAATGTTATCGACCAACACAGGCTTTCGCCTGTATGTTACATTGGTGATGAAATAGAGATTACCCTCACCATGGTAACGACGCAAAATGGACATAATTACAATAACAACAAAGGCTTGATTGTTAAAACAAATTGTCTCCCATGAAATAAACTGTCAGGAGCGCGGGGCTCCTGACCTACTCAGTTGCTCCTTCTCGATCTTTGCCCAGGGGTCATAAAGCGATACTGTCCGATTGAATACCAGTTTTTCATCGGACGTGTCAGAATCAACGCAGAAATAGCCCAGCCTTAAGAACTGATATTTATTTCCAGGTTTTGCACCAGCAAGGTTAGGCTCAACTTTGCACGAAGTCAATATCTCCAACGAGTTCGGATTCAAATTAGCTTTGAAATCAGAACCCTCCTCCACATCGTCTGGATTTGCTTTCAGGAAAAGATGATCATACAAGCGCACTTCGGCTTCGAGAGAATGAGCAGAAGAAACCCAGTGCAAGGTAGCTTTGACCTTACGTCCTGCTTTAGCCCCGCCGCTTTTAGTCTCAGGGTCGAAACTTGCGTGCAGTTCGACCACTTCGCCCGTCTTTTCATCCTTAACTACCCTTTCACATCTGATAATATACGCGTGTTTTAGACGAACCTCTTGACCAGGAGCTAATCGGAAAAACTTTTTCGGTGGAACCTCTCGAAAATCGTCTTGTTCGATAAAAAGCACACGAGAAAAAGGAACCTTACGCGTCCCCATACTAACATCCTCTGGATTGTTTATAGCTTCTAACTCTTCGGTCTGATCTTCCGGATAGTTGTCTATGACCACCCGCAGTGGTCGCAACACAGCCATAACACGCATAGCTTTTTTATTCAAATCTTCTCTGAGGCAGTGCTCTAAAAGTGCTATATCAACGATACTATCCCTCTTGGCCACTCCGATACGCTCACAAAAGTTTCGGATTGCCTCCGGGGTGTAGCCACGTCTTCGCAAACCTGAAATCGTGGGCATTCGTGGGTCATCCCATCCCTTGACATATCCTTCTTCTACCAATTGCAGAAGCTTTCTTTTGCTCAAAACTGTGTGACTTAAATTCAAGCGAGCGAACTCGATTTGCTGTGGGTGATGAATGTTCAATTGATCAAGAAACCAGTCGTACAAGGGGCGATGGTCTTCAAATTCTAAGGTGCAAATCGAATGGGTGATCCCTTCAATGGAATCTGATTGACCATGGGCAAAGTCGTACATCGGATAGATGCACCACTTATCGCCTGTTCGGTGATGTGTCGCATGAAGGATGCGATACATCACCGGATCCCGCAGGTTCAAATTTCCGGATGCCATATCAATTTTCGCCCGAAGAACATGGGCACCGTCCTCAAATTCGCCTGCGCGCATACGCTCGAAAAGATTTAGGTTCTCTTCGACCGAACGATTTCTGTGAGGACTTTCCCGACCGGGTTGGGTCAAGGTGCCGCGGTACTCTCTGATTTCATCAGCGCTCAAGCTGTCGACATAAGCCTTGCCATCCTTGATTAACTGCACCGCGTACTGGTATAGCTTGTCATAGTAGTCAGATGCAAAAAACAGCCTTTCCTCCCAATCGAATCCAAGCCAGCGAACATCCTCTATGATAGATTCCACATATTCAGCTTGCTCTTTGGTTGGATTGGTATCGTCGAATCGCAAATTGCAAAAGCCTCCGTAATCGGCGGCTAAACCGAAATTTAGGCAGATCGATTTGGCGTGTCCGATGTGCAGATAGCCGTTAGGCTCCGGCGGAAATCGGGTGTGCACTCGCCCTTCGTATTTGTTTGTGCTCAGGTCCTCCTCGATGATATCTCGGATAAAATCGGAGGGGCGAGTAGAATTGGTCTTTTTCATACTTTTGGTTTTTTTCTCGTTTTTCTTTTTGCTGTTTTCTGGCTCGGTGTTCGGTGATTTCATAACTTTTTCACCTCGATCTTGAGTGAAGTGGTGATACTTTTCTCACATTTGCACCAAGACAATATAACACTTTATAGGTCTTTATGCCAGAATAAAAATTTAATAATTGTCCGTTGCCAGAGATTTTGGGAAGGAGGAGGTTATAAAGAGATTAGAAAAAGGATAGAGTTTATAAAAAATAAATTTAGTGGCTGACGGGTCCCTTGACCCGTCAGCATAAAAGTTTTTTCGCCAGGTCAGGGGACCTGTCGAGCACTTTAAAAAAAGCTTCGTTAGTGCGCGGGAATTGGCCTGCCAGGGATTTCCCGCATTGTATATTAGGCTCGGGAATTCCCCGGAACGGGTCTTGACGACAATTCCTGAGCCAACGAAAGAGTTTGACAAATAAATTTTTTTAACTATTTTAACCAAAAAGGAAAAAAATGAACAAAACAGACCCACAGATATTTAAAGCCTATGACATAAGAGGGATATACCCTGACCAACTTAATGAAGAAGTTTCCTACAAAATTGGAAAAGCCTTTGTTCAGTATCTAAAGCCAAAAAATGTTGCGGTGGGAAGGGATATGAGGTTATCCTCGGATGTTTTGTGGAAAAGCCTCACAAAAGGGATAATAGAATCCGGATGCGATGTGATAGATTTGGGCTTGTGCTCCACTGATGGATTATATTTTGCGGTTGGTAAATTCGGATACGATTCGGGCATTATGATAACTGCTTCTCACAATCCACCCCAATACAATGGAATGAAGATGTGCACAAAAAAAGCTTTTCCTTTGAGCGGGGATGTGGGGCTCGATAAGATAAAAGAGTTGGTTTTAAAAGGTGAACTCAAAAAGAAAAAAATAAAAAGAAAAGGAAGGCTCATAAAAAAAGATATAACCAAAGGCTATACCGAGCATGTCTTATCCTTTATAAACCCAAAAAAAATCAAGCCTTTTAAAATAGTTATAGATGCTGGTAATGGGATTGCTGGAAAGATAATACCGGATGTATTTTCCCATCTTCGGTGTAAGGTTGTTCCAATGTTTTTCGAATTGGATGGCTCATTTCCCCATCATCTTCCCAGCCCGATCGAGCCTGAAAATATAAAATCTCTTCAGAAGAAAGTCCTTGAAAAAAAAGCTGATTTGGGGGCAGCTTTCGATGGGGATGCGGACAGGATGTTTTTAGTGGACCAGAAAGCTAAAAGGATTGGAGGGGATATGGTAACAGCTCTGGTTGCTAAAAACCTTTTAAAAAAAGAAAAGGGCGCAACTATTCTTTATAATCTGATCTGTTCAAAAACTGTTCCTCAGGTTATAAAAAAAAGCGGGGGAATTCCGAAAAGAACAAAAGTTGGACACGCCTTGATAAAGCCTTTGATGAAAAAATATAATGCAATCTTTGGGGGGGAGCATTCCGGTCATTTTTATTTTAAAAGAAACTGGTTTGCTGATTCAGGACTTATTGCTTTGCTTATCTGTTTAGAACTTCTCTCAGAAGAGGAAAAGCCTCTATCTTTTTTAATAGACTCAATTGACCGGTATTATCGCTCCGGGGAGCTCAATTTTAAGGTGGATGATATTCCCAGGAAATTAAAAGAGATAGAAAAACACTTTTCTTCTGCAAAAGTAGACCACTTAGATGGTCTTACTGTCGAATACAAAGATTGGTGGTTCAATCTTCGCCCCTCTAACACAGAGCCACTGGTAAGACTTAACATAGAGGCACAAAGCAAAAAGCTTTTAAAAGAGAAAAAAGAAAAACTTTCAAAGCTTATAAGAGATTAATCCTCCCATTATTTTTCCTCAAGTAATTAAAAAAAATCTCGATAATTACAAATAGAGTTGAAATTTTAATAGGTTTTCTTTAACTGGGGAGAAAAAGATGCAACAGGTGACCAGAGTTCTAATCGTGGATGATGAGGACAGAATCAGGGAGCTTTTAACAGATACACTCTCAGCTTTAGGATATCATACCTTCTCAACTAAGGACGGAAAGGATGCTCTATCCTTTTTAAAAAGACAGAACATAGATTTGGTTATAGCTGATATAAGGATGCCCAAGCTCGATGGGATCTCACTTTTGAAATTGATAAAGAAAGAAAAGCCCGATCTCCCGGTTTTAATTATCACCGGATATGACTTCAACTATGCCATGGACAAAGCCTTAGAAGGAGGAGCAGATGGCTTTTTAGCCAAGCCTTTCAGAATCGGGAAGATTGAAGAGTTGATGAAAAACGTTCTCGGAATAGGGGCCGAGCCTCTTGAAAAGACAAAACCTCCTAAAAAGGTTCTGGTGGCTGAGGATGACCCCATATTGAGAAAGATGTTTGTTGAGACTTTATCCTCCTTGGATTATCTTTCAACCGGAGTTGAAAATGGAGAAAAAGCCTTGGACATTTTATCCTCCAAAAAATTTGACCTTCTGATAACTGATATAAAGATGCCAAAAATGGATGGTATATCTTTAGTCAAGACATTAAAAAAGAAGAAAAGCAAAATCCTGGTGATAATGGTAACCGGATATCCTAAGGATTATCCACCTCAGAAAGTCTTAGCAGAGGGGGCGGATGGATATTTAGCCAAGCCCTTCCGTGTTGAGAAGATCGATGAGTTGATGAGAGACCTTTTGGAGGAAAAAGAGGAAGTTAGAAATTAACCTCTAATTTGAAGTAAAAAGTATCCAATAAAAGAGGGTATATCCCTCTTTTTTTATTTTTGGATAAAGAGATAATGATAGCGTCGGGCTTTGCGAAGCTCGAAGAGTCCTTCGGGCATGCCCGACGGAAAAAAGGAGTGCGAAAACAAGTTTTCGCAAAGTAGGGGAGCCCCTTGTGGGCTCCCGAAGGACGGGAGGGGATGAACCCCTCCCCTACGCAGAGACATACACGTCTGGGATGAACCCAGACGCTACAAGAGAAAATAGGAGGTTTAAAGATGAGCAAAATAAAGATTATCAAATCTAAATGTGGTGGACAGGTCCCCTGACCTGTCCACATAAGTTGCTTTCTTATGTTGGTGCAGGAATTGTCTCAAGACCCGTTCCGGGGATTTCCTGCACTTTGCTACGGTTGGGGAATTCCCCCGCTTTTCAGTGGGATCTTTATGACAATTCCCTAACTAACAAAAAAATGGGTTTTGAATTGGTAGCCGCAACCTTCAGGTTGCGTAAGGAATCTCATTTTCGCAGGCTAAAGCCTGCGGCTACCGTCTATCATCCTTAACATTTTTCCGCGTTTTTAATGCGGTGGATTTTAAATAGTATCCTTTCCGTTCCATCGGAATGTTATCATCCCGAAATTCCAATTTCTACAAAATAAGTGCCTGATTTTGTGTCGTCAAAAGTTACCTCCCGACAGGAATATGTGTCGGGAGGAAACTCCTGACACCACCTAAATTATAGCTATTTTTTTCTTGACAAATAGGGTTTTAAGGTTAATATATAAGAAAGATTTCATAATAAATACTTTGATTTGACTCTTTTTAGAAAACAGCAAGTTTGTATCAGAATTTGAGGTCTTGGTTTTTCTGTTTTTGATTGTCCTCAAAGGATTGGGGAGATAAAAGGGGCAAATTAAAAAACAGAGGGGGAAGTTCTTTTAACCTCTGACCCGATGTGGGGAGGTGAGGCTTATTTTATAACCTTTTTTTGTCTGATATTGCAAGGGAAAAATTCTTAGGTTGTTTCTGCATTTTTAATGCAGAAAAATTTAACTTGCCGAATTACAAATTCGGCAACAACAGGGAATTTCAAGTTCGGCAGCAACGAGAAAGCGGCAGCAACAGGATTTTTCAAGGGGCAATTGTTAACTAAAATTTCTTTAACCCTTCTGAAAAGAAAGGAGCAAGCGAATGAAATCGCAAAGAGTTTTGGTTTTAGTGGGGCTAAGTTTCATCTTTTTGTTTTCATCTTTGATTTTTGCAGATGTGCCCCAGATGATTAACTATCAGGGGAAGATAACCGACCCCCAAGGGGCGTTGATTGACACCATAGTTGCGATGACATTTAGCATCTATTCAAGCAGCATTGCGGGAGTTCCCTTATGGACAGAGACTCAAGCTTCGGTTGTGATCGAAAAAGGGATTTTTAGTGTGCTGTTAGGGAGTGTAAATCCTATTCCGGACTCTGTTTTCGACGGGACAGTTCAGTATTTGGGGGTTAAGGTTGGTGGGGACTCTGAGATGATTCCGAGAAAGGCGATAGTCAGTGTGGGTAATGCTTTTCGCTCAGCCAAGGCTGATACCGCTGAGTATGCCCTCTCTGCTACTCCTGATGATGACTGGGACATAGACACATCAGGTTTTAACATCTACCGCCTAACCGGTAATGTAGGTATCGGATCATCGATTCCACCACAATACAAATTAGACGTAGGAGGAACAGCCCAGATGACAGGCTTTAAGATGCTGACTGGTGCTTCTAATGGCTACGTTTTGACCTCAGATGGTTCAGGAATGGGAACCTGGCAGTCAGCTGCTGGAGGTGATAATGACTGGACCTTCAGAATAACTGATACCGCTGACACCACCCTTATGACCGGCGGTGCCTGGGGAATTGCCCGATACGGCAACACCCTTTACGGCAATGCGGATTCCACCCATGTGAACCTTGGGGTTGCCTGCACCACAGGAACCAGTGGGCAAAACTATAAATACTGCACTGTGGGAGGTGGATATTCCAACACCGCCAGCGGCGTGTATGCAACCGTAGGAGGTGGAGAAAGGAACACCGCCAGCGGACAGGATGCAACCGTAGGAGGCGGATATTCCGACACCGCCAGCTACTATTATGCAACCGTAGGTGGTGGACGTTACAACACTGCCAGCGGGATTTCTTCAACCGTAGGAGGTGGAGAGAACAACACCGCCAGCGGGGCGAGTGCAACCGTAGGAGGTGGAACTTACAACACCGCCAGCGGCAAACGTGCAACCGTAGGAGGAGGATGTTACAACACCGTCAGCGGGTGGGAGGCCACCGTGGGAGGAGGATGTTACAACACCGCCAGCGACATTCGTGCAACCGTAGGAGGTGGATGGAGAAACACCGCCAGCGGGTATATTGCAACCGTACCTGGGGGTTATGCAGATACTGCTGCTGGTGACTACTCACTGGCCGCCGGAAGCGAAGTAGTGGTTTCCTCTGACGCTGATTATACTTTTGCTTTTGGAAGAGATTTCACGACTTCGACTCCTAATGCGGTCATCTTCCACAACACGCATAACCCTATCAAGGTCGGCATCGGGACGGCGAGCCCTCAGGGAGCTTTGGATGTGAATTCGACCACAGGAGCACTCATCGTCCCAAGAATGACCACAGCCCAGAGGAACGCCTTAACTGCAGTGAATGGTATGATTATCTATAATACCACAACCAATCAGTTCAATTTTTATGAAAACGGAGCCTGGGTTACAAAATGAAGAACGCGTAGCAGAGCCTTTATGGCTCTGTGCGGAGGGATAAACCCTCCCTGGCCGGGCAGGCCGCTACGCGGAGATAAATGTAGCGTCGGGCTTTATGCCCGACGAATTAAACCGTCTGGGATGAACCCAGACGCTACAAAAGAAAATAGGAGGTAAAAAATGAGTAAATCTAAACTTATTAAATTGGCAGTATTTTTCTCGGTGGTCTCTCTTTTCGTTCCCTTAATCTTTTACGCCACTCCTCAGGCTCAGAACTTCAAATTGGTAACCGATGTCTTGGATGAGTTCGGAGGAAGGGCAAGCTCAACCAATTACTTATTAAGGGTCTCAACCGGTGGTCAGTCATCTGCTGGTGGGAAGATGCAAAGCACAAATTATCAAGCCAGTTCTGGATATGCCCATTCAGCCTGGGTCTGGCATGGTGATACAAACGGAAATGGGTATATCAACCTTGGTGATGTGATCTACTTAGCCAACTATCTCATGAAGGGAGGACCTGAACCCCAACCTATGGAGGCAGGTGCTGTCAATGACATCACTACTGTTTGTGATAACATCATAAATTTGGCTGACATCATCTATTTAGCCAACTACCTTATCAAAGGTGGTCCACCACCGTGTAACTTGTAGAAGTTTAATTTTGCGCTGTCGGGAGGTAACTCCCGACAGCGATTAAAAAGGAGTGCGAAAACTTGTTTTCGCAAAGTAGGGGAGCCCCTCGTGGGCTCCCTAAAACAGTTCACTCTTTTAAAAGCAAAGCCACCGCAATTGCATAATCATAGGTATGGGAAAGACTGATAATTATTTTGCCTTTTCCAATTCTTTTTTGAATTTTATCTGAAATTTTCAACTCTGGTTTCCCGCTTCTCGTTTTTATAACCTCAAAATCTTTCCAGACAACACCTTGAGAAAGGCCTGTACCTAAAGCTTTCATCGCCGCCTCTTTAGCACAGAATCTTCCAGCAAAAAAAATCTCAGGGAAACTCTTTTCATCACAATAACTTACCTCAGATGTGGAAAAAACCCGTTTTTTAAATCTATTCCCCCACTTCTGGATAGCCTTTTTAATCCTTTTTGTCTCAATTATATCTACCCCTAAAGAATCCACCATAAAAATTTTTAAAAAAACACTTGCTTTTTTAATTTTTTTGTTTTACTTATTTATATGGAAAGGGTTGTTTTGAAAAACCTTTAACACCTAACAAATGAAGGTCGCCCCTGGATGTTGAGCGTACGCGATGATCCCTTCTTGGAGGAGCGAAAGCAAAAGACGACCCAGTGGCTGTAAAAACCCTTTAATGTGTTAGACCGTGAGTGTTTCTTCAAAACCTCAGCCCTTTCCTTTTTATTTTCTCCCAAAAATTGGTAAACTCTATCCAACACCTTGCCATCCTTTTCTACCCTAAAAACAATTCCTGTTGGAAAATTTTTTTCCATCTCTATTAAAGTTCAAAGAAAATATTTCCAACCCCCCGCCTCTGGCGGGGGGATTGGAAATAACATCCCCCCTCCCCACTCCTTTCTAACATTTGGAATACCCACAGCTTCTACACACCACACAACCACCATCATATTCCAATTTAGCTCCGCAATCAGGACAATGCTCAAAATACAAATCTTTAAATGAATTCAGGTTTTTCCCCTCTCCGAAATGCTTATTTAAAACCTTGGCAATTGCATCCGGAATTGACATAATAAGCCCTCCCTCCTGAAACACAGGCGAAGCCCCTCCAATCCCGATCAACTGATCTATGATTTTATCCACTCCAATTCCTGACCTTAACCCCAAGGAGGCAAGCCGACATATCGCCTCTGTATCCGCCATTGTTGAATAGCCAGATTTACCTATCTGAGCAAAGACCTCAAACGGTTTACCATTTAAAGTGTTCACCGTGACATAAAGATTTCCATAACCTGTTTTTATCTTCTCCGTAATTCCGCTTAATGTTGAAGGTCGCTCCATAGGAGTTATCTTCAATTCCGCAACGGTTTTTCTCACTGACAAAACTTGCTCTGTTCGACTTTTATCCCTGTAGATAGTTATACCCTTACACCCGAGCTTATAAGCTAACTTGTAAGTCCTATCAACGTCCTCAACTTTTGCATAACTGGGCAAATTTATAGTCTTGGATACAGCATTATCAGTATATTTCTGAAAGACTCCTTGCATTTTAATATGCCACTCAGGCGCCACATCAAAAGAAGTCACATAAATTTTTTTAATGTCTTCAGGAATCTCATCAAACTCTTTCAAGGAGTTTTTCTCAGCAATCCTTTCTAAAAGTTTTTTGGTCAAAAATCCTTTTTCCCTACCCTGATTTTCAAAATAGGGATTAACTTCAGTCAATTCAGTCTGATCCATAACATTTCTAACATAACAGATTGCAAAAATAGGTTCGATACCAGATGAACAGGATGCTATTATACTTATAGTCCCAGTAGGAGCAATAGTGGTGACGGTGGCATTGCGCATTGGAATATTTTTATCATAATAGATGCTTTTGCTCCAGTTAGGAAAGTTGCCTCTTTTTTTAGCTAATTCAGAGGATATCAGGTGTGACTTCTCCTGAATAAATCTCATAACTTTTTCCCCTAAATCCACAGCCTCTAAAGAATCGTAAGAAATCCGAAGTTGGACTAAAAGGTCAGCCCAACCCATAACTCCCAGACCTATCTTCCTGTTCTTTTTTGTATTCTCCTCTATCTGTGAAAGCGGATATTTGTTTACATCGATGACATTATCGAGAAAGCGAACTGCGATTTTTGTAACCCTTTCGAGCTTATCCCAGTCAATTTCAAAAGAATCACCAATTTTTCTGACCATCTTCGACAGATTGATAGAACCCAGATTACAGCTCTCATAGGGGAGAAGAGGTTGCTCACCGCAGGGATTGGTCGCCTCAAATAGCCCTACCTTTGTTATTGGGTTTTTTCCATTCATCTGATCAATAAACATCACTCCGGGCTCACCTGTTTTCCAGGCTTGCTTTATAATCAGGTCAAAAATCTCCTTAGCCTTTAATCTAACTGGATTGCCATTCTTATAATAAATGTTTTGGGTTCGCGGGTCTATAAGGTCGTAATATTCATCATTTTCTGCTTTCCTCATAAAATCGTCAGTCAACGCCACTGATATATTAAAGTTATTCAGCTCGGATAGATCTTCTTTTGAGGAGATGAACTCCAATATATCAGGATGATCCACCCTTAAAACACCCATATTTGCTCCCCTTCTTGTTCCTCCTTGTTTAACAGCCTCAGTAGCAGCATTTATCACCTTCATAAAAGATATAGGACCAGATGCAACCCCTGAAGTTGAGGCAACAACTGAGTTTTTGGGCCTCAATTTTGAAAAGGAAAAGCCTGTCCCCCCTCCTGATTTATGGATCAAAGCTGTATTTTTAACCGCATCAAAGATCGACTCCATGGAATCCTCAATTGGCAGGACAAAGCATGCGGAGAGTTGACCTAAGGGTCTTCCAGAATTCATAAGGGTAGGAGAGTTGGGTAAAAACTCCAAGTTCGACATAACATCGTAGAATTCTTTAGCTTTGTTTTCTACCTCATCATCAGTTGCCTCATAATTTTTTTCAGCACCCGCTATCGCCTTTGCCACTCTCTGAAAAAGCTCCTCTGGAGTCTCTATGACCTTTCCCTGGTTATCTTTTATCAAATATCTTCTCTCTAAAACTTTGATTGCGTTTTCAGATAATTTCAATTGTGTATTCATCTTTTATCTTTTTTTAAGAATCTTTTCTTTTTATCGCAATTTTATTTTTTTCATCTATAGCAAAATCCCAGAAAACAAAAGGTGCTTTTGTTTTTAATATTTTAAGCATCTCCAGGCACACAGCCCTTATCTCCCAGTGCGCTTTTGAGCTACATCTAACCTCGAATATATGTCTGAACTCTCTGAAGTTCGCAGATAAAACGATCTCTGATACAGTAGCATTTGGCAATATGTATCTGGCATCCTCTTTTGGAATTTTAGCTTTCACCATCTCCTGATAGAATTTTTCAGCCTCATATGCAGTTCTTTTGAATTCATCGACAAAATTGGAGTTTTCAACACTCGGAGGGATTACGAACTCAAATTCTTTTGTCGCACCTTCTTTGAGTTTCCCGTATTCAACATATCTCTGGCTTTCCTGGGAAGGGGAGATAAGTCTGTGTCTGACCATCTCATGGGTGAATACCCGGGAACCCCCTTTGATCCTGAACGTGGCGAAAGCGTGTTCTAAAACAGAGTGATGTCCTTTTTTTATAACCTTTTTTATAAGCTCTTCGGTCGATTTAGGGGGGTCATATCTATGGAAACTGAGATAACATGTTCTACAGGCTCTTTCAATGACGTCCTGTGCATTGGGAGTTATAGCCATAAGTTCTACTTTCAAAGACACAAATACCAGCTCCTCTCAAAAATAGATTCCCCCTCTAACCTGTTGGAATATTTAGAATTAAAGCAGAATCAAATTAAATCTTCTGCCTCTTATCTTTTTTTTATCGCTGAAACTTAAATTATAAAATAAAAAATTGTTTGTCAAGGAAAAAATGCGAATTTTTGCAAAAAAATCACAATATGTTGTGTTTTAATAAATTATGAGATACAAAATGTTGGAGGTAAGCCTTGTTACCAAGTTCGTAGGTCGATTTTCTCATTTGAGTCATTTCTGACCAAAATCGACATTTTTGGTTGTCGAAATTGGAATTTCGACTTACTTCTTTTTCTCACCCAGTAGGGGAGGGGTTTATCCCCTCCCGTCCTTCGGGAGCCCACAAGGGGCTCCCCTACATATTACTTTTATTTTTTGGAAACGTAATAGTACGTAATAGAAGCAGGAATTTATCCTGCTGTGAGGACATTTTTGGGAGTATAAAATTGAAAAGAATCTATTTTTTGACTTCCTCTAATACTTTCCTCTTACTCGCAGGAAGTTTGATTATAAACTCAGTCCCTTTTTGAGGATGGCTTTCAACTTTTATCTCCCCATTATGCCTGGAGATAATTCCATATACAACGCTCAAACCCAGACCAGCTGCTTTATCTGTCTTGGTAGTAAAAAATGGATCGAAAATCTTTTTTAAAACCTCTCTGTTCATCCCGATGCCAGTATCTTTAACAGAAATTTTGACAGAATCGTCATCTGCCTCAGTTTTCAGGCTTATCCTCCCCCCTTGGGGCAAAGCTTCACAAGCATTCAAGATCAGACTGGTTAAAGCCTCTCTTAGCTCAGAAGGATTTCCCACCACCTTTGGAATTTCCCCTAAGTCAGTTGAAATGTCTATTTTTATCCCCTCGGACTCAGCTTCCTCCTTCCACTTCACCTTGGTTATATCCAGAGTCTGTTTGATTATCTGGTTCAAATCTACCTCCAGGAAAGTCTCATCCGGAGTTTTTTTGTGAAAAGCCTGGATCGCCTGTAATTTCTCTACACCATCCTGGGCTGCCTCCTCGATGACCTTGAGGAATTTCAGTAACTTTTCATCCTCTATTTTCCTTTCCAAAAGCTCTGCTCGACCCAAGATAATAGCGAAAATATTATTGAAATCATGGTTAATTCCGTTTGCCATATCTTTTAAGGCTCTAAATTTCTCTGCCTGGATCAGCCGGGTCTGAGTCCCCCTCATATCGTCTAATGTAAGCTTTAAAGCTTTCATCTTCTCTTTATTTTTCTCATAGAGTCCAGCTTTCTCAATGGCAACAGAAGCGTTTTGTGCAAAGATAGACAAAAACTTTAAATCTTCATCGTGGAATTTTTTTCCTGCACCTAATTTATTAACGTTTAAAACCCCTTTGACCTCTCCTCTCACTTTAAGAGGCACACAAAGAGCAGAGACATACTCTCTTTGTTTTGGAATTAAATCATCGAAATCATATTTTTTTATGTTATCAGGAGTTAAAAGTAGGGGCTGGGCGTGCTTCACCACCCATCCACAAACGCTTTTACCCATTCCCACCTCAGCATTTCTTACAAATTCCGTCTCTTTTCCATGAGCAGCAACACAGAAAAGTTTTCCTTTCTTTTTATCATAAAGCATAAGGGAAGATTGATCTCCATTCAGACATTTAAACGCATAAGATGAGACCATCTCAAATATTCTGGATAGTTCCACCTCAGAATTAACTAAAGTACTTAATTCAAAAAGGGATTTCAACTCCTGATACCTGTTTCCCAATGCTATGGATAATGAAATCTTCTCCTCTATAAGGGAATATCTGAGCTTACGGAGAGATAGCTCCTGAAAGATAATATAAGCTATAAAAAGAAGGGATAACCCGAAATAACCTATGAACAAAAGATTGAAAGTGTAAGAGTTAATCTTTTGATAGTAAAGCTCACTTATATCTGAATAGAATATTACTGAAATGACGAAAACGGTTAACATTGAAAAAAGAAGGATCAACAATATCCAAAGATGCAACCCCCTTTTCTCAATTTTTTCCAATTCCTCAGGAACTAAACTCACCGATCCCCCTTGATAGTAAACTTTATATACCTATCGGAAAACAAAAAACAAACTTTAAACCAACTTAAAAAACAAATAAATGAATAAATCATTTTCTTATTAATGAGAAGAATAAGAAACGGATTCTTTTTGAATTTTAGCTTGAAGCACTACGGATAGCAACTTTTCTTGAGTAAATGGTTTGGGCACGACAAAATCGACCCCTCTCTTTTTCGCCTCACTTATGTCAATCTGGGTTCCCCAACCAGTGATAAGCGCTACCCTTGTTTCTGGACTTATCTCTTTTAATCTTCTGGTTAATTCCCAGCCGGACATCTTCTCCATTCCTAAATCTGTAAAAACTAAATCAAAAAGACCCTTTTTGAAAATCTCCAAACCCTCCTCTCCATTCTTTGCTATCCTAACTTTGTGTCCAGCTTCAACAAGCATCTCTTTAAGTATTTCTCTTACCTCTTTTTGGTCTTCAATCAAAAGAATATCGCTTGGGAAAAAGAGAATTTTCCCCTTTTCCTCAACTATCTTTTTTTTCTGTGACTTAGGAAGTTTAATTAGAAAAGTTGCCCCTCTCTTTGGCTGACTTTCAATCGTTATAGTCCCTTTATGTCTGTAGATTATTCCATATGCAACGCTTAAACCTAAGCCTATATCCTCCACTCCTTTGGTGGAAAAGAAGGGGTCAAATGCTTTCTTTTTAACCTCCTCTGTCATCCCGATACCAGTATCACGCACTCTGATCAAAACAAAATCTTTTTGTGCTTCAGTTTCCAAAAAGATCTTGCCACCTTCAGGCATAGCATCTATCGAATTGAAAATAAGATTTGTTAAAACCTCCCTGAGCTCAGAAGGATCTCCCCAAACCTCTCCGACCTCCTTTAAGTTGCAAAAAATCTCAATTTTTATCCCCTTAGCTTCAGCTTCATCTTTCCATTTGGGTTTAGTAATCTCAATTGTCTGTTTAATTATATTATTAATATCCACGTTTAAAAAGAGTTTATCCGGCTCAGCTTTAGTAAGCTCCTGAAGTTTTCTTATCGTATCTGTAGCATCATTTGTCACCTTTTGGATGATCTTAAGCGGTTTTACTATATCTTCATCTTTTATCCGCTTAAGAAGCAACTCTGTTCTTCCAGATATCACTGCCAGCATATTGTTAAAATCGTGAGCTACTCCTCTAGCTAACTCTCCTAAAGCTCTTAATTTCTCCGATTGAACCAATTGATGTTGTGTGGATTTCAACTCCTGGATGGTATTCTCCAACACTTGGGTGCGTGATTTTAGCTTTTGATATAACTCCGCTTTATCAATGGATAGGGCTGCGTTCTCAGCAAATATCAAAACCAATTTCAAATCGCTTTGGTCAAATTGTCTTTCACCTTTAAAAACCGAAACGCTCAAAACTCCTTTTATCTGATCTTTGACTTTTAAAGGGACATACATAGCAGAAGTAGCTTTGTGCCCTTTAGCTAAATCCTTTTGAGTTTTGTTATTTTTGTTCCAGAGCAAAGGCTTTTTATATTTTATCACCCACTCTGCTATCTTCTCATCTGAGTCCAGATCAAATTTTTCTATCTTCCCTTTTTCCCTCAAAAAGAGCACACGGGAAAGTTTTCTTTTAATCTTATCATATAAAATGATTTTAGAGACCTCTGCGTCTAAGGAGCGCAAAACAGTATGGCAGATTGTATCTAAGACCTCATTCACCTCAGTTTCGGAGTTAACCAAAGTGCTCACTTCAAACAAAGCCTTTAATTCCACAAATCTTTCCTTCAGATTAAAAGCTAAGATTTTCTGTCTGACCAAATCCTCCCGTAGCTTTTTAATAGAGTGCTCTTTTAAAAGGAGGTATGCGGAGAAAAATAAAGATAACGCAGAAAATCCTAAAAATAAAATCGTGAAGTTATATTGGCTTAACTCCTCAGCATAGATATCCTGCAGGTCCGAATAGAAGATAACTAATAAGATAAAGGCACCGAATATCAACAAGACCATAATAGTCAAAACCCACAGGTGCCAGTCCCTTTTCTCCAGATTCTTTATCTCCTGATTGATTTGATTCAAATAAATTCCCCTTCTTTTTGTCTTTATTATTTATATTTTCGGTAGAAATGGAAGTATCTTTATAGAATCTGAGGAGTTAATTGCTTAAAGTTGACTTTAACTGGATGGCTTGGTTGCCCAGCTTATTCCTTTAACTAAAAGAGGTATAAGGATTAGCTGAATTATAATTCCGGGCAGTCCTGCTATAAAGGTAACTTTTAGAAAAGTGGAAAATCCATAGGGCATATTCAAAAATTGCCCCAAGATTAAAAGACCTGTGGCAAATCCAAATCTTCCCAAAATCATGGAGATAACTAAAGCCAAAATCAAAGGTAGTCTTTTGATTCTGATTAAAAGTCCTATACACAGTCCATAAATAGGCAATTCCATTGCCATTAAAGGAACAGCATATGCTGGTGGCATGCCAGTTAAAAAAAAGCTTATTATAGGGGATAATATTCCCACTACAATTCCACTCAAAGGTCCGACAAATATCCCTGCTAAGAAAACCGGGATGTGCATGGGCAAAAATATTCTCCCCACTAAGGCGAATTGGTGAAATAAAAAAGGGACTATTATCCCTAAGGCTAAAAATAGGGCGGTCAATGTGATTTTTTGGGATGAAAAAGAACTCACTTTTTTATTCCTGAAGCTAAATACAGGGAAGGCCTGTCGATTATTTTAATATTTATAATCCCAGATTGCTCCATCATTTTTATCATTTTATTTTCTTTGGGAAGAACATCAAAAGCTACTTCTTTGTCAGCTTTTTTATGATACATTTTGATTTCCTCAGAACTCAAAAGATGAGCTATAAAAATATTCTTCCTTTTCTTTAGAACCTTTACCATTTCAATCAATGCCTTCTCCTTATCGGAGAAATGGGCAAAAGCGCCAAAGCAAACAACATAATCGAAAAGATTTTCTTTCAACGGAATTTGACTGACATCCGAGTTAATGAAGTTTAAATTCCCTTCTCTGTTTTTGGCCTGGGCTTTTTTCAACATCTGAAAAGAGAAATCTAACTCGATTATCTTTCCTTTAGACCCAACATATTTCAATAAATAAGGAAGAAGAATACCAGTTCCAGAACCTACATCCAAAACCCAACTCCCCTCTTTTATCTTGAATCTTGAGACAAGATCCTGGACCGGTGGAGAAACATTTGAGTAATACAACTCATCCCATGAAGAGGCGAGATTATCAAAGAAACTTTTTTTGGACATAAATTTCACCAAATAGAGTATCTGCTAATTAGTATCGTTTGGGACAATCTCTTTTAAAAATTTGGCAAATTCAAATGGTGATTACATCATCTTTCTCCATTAAAAGCTTCAAGAGCTCAGGCATATTCCCGATTCTACCAACCTGGATTTTCTCTGATAGACCATAATAGTTAACACAGGTGGCACAAGAGATAATATCAACCCCCATATTCTCTAAGGAGAGAAGTGCATCCATAACAGGAGAACCCTCAGCAACAAGCTTAACCCCCAATCCATAGAAAACAAGCTTCTCCGGTTTTTTATCCAGACCGACCATACCATTTATGAACTTCTTCATCATAATATGCCCGATCTCCTCTGCCCCCTCACCCATTCTGTCCGAGTTTATCAAGATAATCTTTTTCATCTTTTCGCCTTTCTTCTTACGTGTTTGCGAAGTGCAGAAAGGATTTAGGTAAGCGATAACGAACCACAAACACGCGGTTATCTGAACTTCGGCTCATATCTTTATGAAATAAGCAAATATTCCTAAAACAATTAACACCAGTCCCGTTACCCTCCTTTCATGATGCTTCAAAGAATGCCACTTTATCCTTTCAACTCCTTTGCGACCTAAATCCACCAACAAGAGCATACCGAGAACGGTCACGATCAGATAGACAATTGAAACAACAGTAATGCCTGGCCAGCCAAGAGTCCCTGCTGTAAAATAATATGCCTCAATCTCAATGCACGGCGAGAAAAACATTGCAATTCCTAAAGAAGCTATGATAGTAAGTTTCGATCTTTTGGAAATTGAGCCAATTTCCACAGGGTTTTTGTGGTGATGAGAACTCTTTAAGTCCACCATTAGGTAAATGAGTCCAAGAAGAACCAAAATTAAAGGGGCAACAACTCTTGTAACAAACTGGTGACTGGAAGAAAGTTTGTAACCAGCTAAGCCGATGATAATTCCAACTAAGATAGTGCTGATGGTATGAGCACCTCCAGTGATGGCTGTTATCCACAAAGTTTCAGTTCGCGACCAATTTTCAGTTTTACCAATTGCAACTAAAGGAAGCCAATGGTTGGGAATAGAAGCGTGGATTACGCTCAGCACTAAACTTCCAAAAAGAATTTGTATCATATCTTGCGTTTCCTTTACATATTAGCCAAACTTCAGATAACGCTCTCTGGCTTTGCGCAGTGTGGAGCATCTGGGCGAACTCTTCGGCTTCGCTGAGGATAAACTCCGTGAGCCGGATAGCCCGGGTTAAGTAAGTGCGATAGCACCGAGCCCCGATAGAATCGGGGCGAAGAGTCGCCCGAAGCCCGCCTATTTCTTCCTTCCAACCACATAGCCATATCCTATGTAATCACTATATTCTTTGAAAATTTTTCTGTATTCATTCATTGCTTTGCGGAGGTCAGAGCGTAACAAAAGCTTACAACCCATCTTTATCACACCTTTGAGACCAAGTTCTTTCTTCATTGCTTTTTCCATATCAGGTATTGTTTCAGAAAAATCTACGGTTTTGATATCAACCATCCCCATCTTTTCATAGAAATTTTTCCATTCTTCGAATGTCATCGTTCTAAAACCTTCCCAAACATTATAGACTTTATCTACTAATTCTTTTGGTGGCAGCTTTTGCCAAGTCATTTCTAAATCACCAATGTATCCACCAGATTTAGTCACTCGAAGGAATTCTGAAAATGCTTTTTCTTTCTCCAGAAGTACGGTTGTGCATTCTGCCAGAACAATATCAAAACTTTCATCTTCAAATAGTAAATTATGTGCATCAGCTCTTCTAAAACTGACTCTATCATTTAATCCCTTTTTCTTTGCCATTTCCTTTGCATATTCAATCATCCTTTCTGACAAATCCAGTCCAACAATTTCACACTCATATTTTTGAGCCAGATGACAGGTTGTCACACCCTTTCCAGAGCCTATGTCTAAAACTTTCTTGTCCTTTCCTATTTTGCACATCCTTGCCATTTCATCAGTTTTTTCTATCCCGCCAGGATGGAGAATTTCTAAGCCACAAGAATACATCATCTCATCAATATCAGCCATTTTTCCCATTTTGTTATCTTCTTTTTATGAGTTATTCAATTTATATCTGCGAGCGAGAGCAATTTCACTTAACCTCCTGCGTTATCTGGTTCAGGCTTATGCCCTCACCCAAATCCCTCACTTCGTTAAGGACTTGAGATACACGCTGTTATCCTCCGTTGGTTTATTTCTCAAATAATGTTCTCTCACCTCACTTTCTCCGTCTCAGCCATTATTAGAGTTCTGCGTTTACACCAGGGTAAATCTAAATGACACTCTTCAAATAAATAGCAAGTCCTTTTGCAAATCGAAACAAGCATAAGCATCACTGGCACCTCGATCAAAACACCCACTACTGTTGCTAAAGCTGCACCTGATGCTAAGCCAAATAACATCGTAGAAGTAGCGATCGCCACCTCGAAGTGATTAGATGCACCGATAATTGCTGATGGTGCAGCGTCATGATATGAAAACCGCCCCAATCGAGCAAGAGTGTAGCCCAATGTAAAAATGAATACCGTCTGAATAAAAAGTGGAACGGCAATCCATAAAATGGTTAAGGGATGTTTTATGATAATTTCACCCTTGAAGGAAAATAAGAGCACCAATGTGGTTAAAAGTGCAATTATGCTAATCGGCGTAAGCCAGTGTAAGAATTTTTCCTTAAACCAATATATCCCTTTGGTTTTGATGATCCACTTACGTGAGAAATATCCAGCCACTAACGGCAAGGCAACATAGATCATGACCGAAAGCAAAATGGTTTGCCAGGGAATCGGCATTGCGTTGACACCAAGCAAAAAGCCACCCAAAGGGCCATATAACACAAGCATCATCAGTGAATTTATAGCGACCATAACCAAAGTGTGTCCATCGTTACCCTTTGCCAAATAACCCCACAAAAGCACCATTGCGGTACATGGAGCGATCCCCAAAAGAATACAGCCAGAGATGTAGCTTCTCCATAGCTGGACTTCTTGACCTGATTTTACAATTTCTGTTCCTGACAAAAAACCATGAAATATATACCCCAAGAACAGTGTTGCAATCGCATACATTGTAAAAGGCTTAATTGCCCAGTTGATGAAAAGAGTCAGTAAAACTGGTTTTGGTGTTTTGCCTGCCCGTATTATTTCCCCAAAGTCAATTTTAACCATAATCGGATACATCATAAAAAACAGACAAATTGCGATGGGAATGGATACCTGGTATAAAGAAAGAGAATCCAGTTTTAATGCGATTTCAGGTGCTAACCTCCCTAAAACAATACCTCCAACAATGCAGACTAAAACCCAAAGGGTTAAATATTTCTCAAAAATGGATAACTTTCTTTCCACTCTTATCTTTTTCCTCCTCATTCAAGACAATGGCGTATAACTCTTAAAAAGTTGTGACATTTGGGTGGTTCAAAGCTAAAGCAGCTTGGTATCAGGAGCTTTATAAACCACCTTCGTCCTATCTTGGCCTAACTTCTGCAAAATCTTATAGGGTGAAACTGTTTTATCCACCATTTCCTTTAAGGCTCTACACCGAAGACACACTTATATATCTTGCGGGGATTTTAACATCCCCCGCTGGAACAGAGAAATTTAAACACCTTTTTTAGCAGAACACTATTTCTTTAACACCCCATATTTTCCCCCGATCTTGGTGAAAGCTTCGATAGCTTTATCTAAGTGTTTTTTCTCGTGACCAGCAGATAGCTGAACCCTTATTCTCGCCTGACCACGAGGAACAACTGGATATGAAAAGCCGATAACATAGATTCCCTCAGCTAAAAGGTCCCTGGCAAAATCAAAAGCTAATTTCTCCTCATATAACATAATAGGGACTATAGGGTGCACTCCCTCTTTTATTTCGAATCCAGCCTGGGTCATCTTTTCTCTGAAATATTTTGTGTTCTCCTCTAACTTATCCCTGAGCTCAGTAGTCTTTCCCAGCATATCGAAAACCTTGATAGATGTGTAAACAACAACTGGTGCTAAGGTGTTTGAGAAAAGATAAGGTCTTGACCTCTGGCGCAAAATATCTATTATCTCCTTTCTTCCGGTGGTGAATCCTCCAGAAGCTCCACCCAAGGCTTTTCCTAAGGTGCTGGTGATAATATCAACTCTTCCTTCAACTCCTCTGTACTCCGGAGTTCCCCTTCCGGTTTTGCCTAAAAACCCGGTAGAGTGGGCATCATCTATCATCACCAAGGCATCATATTTTTCAGCCAAAGGACAGATCTGGTCCAATCTGGCAATATCACCATCCATGCTGAAAACTCCATCGGTGACAACAAGACGTAGCTTATATTTCTGGGTATCCTTCAAATGAGCTTCCAGGTCGTTCATATCCACATGCTTGAATCTTCTCCGCTCAGCCTTACAAAGCCTTATGCCATCAATTATACTTGCATGATTTAACTCATCAGATATAACCGCACATTCTGAATCCAATAAGGTCTCGAAAAGACCTCCATTAGCATCAAAGCAGGAAGTATATAAAATGGTATCATCAGTCCCCAGAAAATCGGAAATTTTTCTCTCCAGCTCCTTGTGAATATCCTGGGTCCCGCAGATGAATCTTACAGATGACATCCCGAAACCATATTTTTCAACCCCCTCTTTAGCCGCTTCGATCAATTCTTTTTTTCCAGCCAGGCCTAAATAATTATTCGCACAGAAGTTTATAACCGCACCGGTATCTACAACTTTTATATCAGCAGACTGTGGGGTGATGATAATCCTTTCACCCTTAAAAAGCCCGGCATTTTTAATATTTTCCAACTCTTTTCTTAACGTCTCTTTTAGTGCGCCATACATAAAAACTCCTCCTTTCTCAAATCTTTTTTTATTATGGAAACAAAACCACTTTCCCTGACACCTTTGGTCGAGTCGTCATCAAACTGAACCCCTTTTCAAAATCCGTTAAAGGTAGTTTGTGAGTAACCACCGGCGATATATCTAATTTTTTGTATTTCAAAAGATTTGCCACTTTAAACCAGGTATTATACATCAATCTTCCATTGATTCCATAAATAGTTACTCCCTTGAAAATAACACCGTTGTTATAGTCAAGCTGAACCGGGCCAGATGCCACACCAAAAGCAGAGAACCTTCCTCCTTTGCGAACCAATTTGAATCCTAAATCTAAAGCCCTCTGAGTTCCAGCCATATCCAAAACCACATCCACTCCTACACCACTGGTGGCATCCATTATTATCTTTTCAACATTATCAGTCCTATCATTTAAAAGAACATCTGCTCCCATCTTTTTGGCGATGTCCAATCTGAAGGGGTGGCGTCCTACAATATAAATCTGAGCAGCTCCTCCTACCCGAGCAACTCCGGTGGCAAAAAGCCCGGTCGGACCATCACCAAAAATAAGGACATGCTTTCCGGTTACCGGCTCAATCAAAGTACAATAAACAGCATTTCCCAGAGGCTCCTGCACCGAGGCAAATTCGGGTGGGATTAAAGGATCATTTTTCCAAACAACTATCTCAGGAATAGCAGCGTATTCCGCAAAGCACCCATCGCAGTCAACCCCTAAGATCTTTAAATTTCTGCAGATATGCATCTGCCCGGTCAAACACTGGATGCAGTCCATACAGGGGATATGGGTCTCTGCTGAGATATAATCTCCAACTTTTATTTTTGTAACCTGGCTCCCAACCTCAACTACCTCTCCTGCGAACTCATGCCCCATTATCTGAGGAATATTCTTTATTCTCCCCTGTGCCCATTCGTTCCACTCATAGATATGCACATCAGTGCCACAGATTGAGGTTGCTTTGACTTTTACCAGAACCTGATCCGGCTTTACCTTCGGAAGATCCACCTCTACAAGCTCCGCACCCACATCCCTTTTGGTTTTCACAATTGTCTTCATCTTCTCTGGCATAAAAGCTCCTTTTCTTTAAAGAATTAACCTTCAATTGAGGCAAAAGCCTACTCGAAAAAAAAATTCTATAGGAGTAGAACATAGCCTCAATCATTTTTAAATCTTTTAAAAAATGTGATCAATAGACTTCAACTCTTACACCTGATTTCCCCTCTGTTTGTTTAGCTATTTTCTCCAGCTTGTTTTTTCCAACACCACCAAGGGACCCATCTGCTGGAGGATTCTCCAAACTATAAAGCTGAACCCATCTTGGCTTTATCATCCCTATCTTTTCTATCCAATCATCTATATCTTTTTGTTTAACATTACCATTTTCTCCATCCACGAGCATAGTCTGAATCGCTATATCTCCTACATTTTTTAAATTCTCAACTATTTGATCGAAACTAACCGAGCTACAAGGTCTGTTCACTTTTTTAAAAGTCTCTTCGTTTCCACAGTCGAGCTTTAGAATGGGCAGATCAACTTTTTTTAAAGCATCTATGACCTCTTTTTTATCAAGAGTAGATGAATTGGATAGGAGAGCCATTTTTGTATGGGGTAAAAGCTTATTTTTTACCTCGATTACTAAATCTACAATTTTTTCAAAGTCCGGATGAAGGGTTGGTTCCCCATCCCCTGAGAAGGTGATATAATCTATCTTAATCTTTTTTTGTAAAAAGTTCTCCAAAGCCTTTTTGACATCTTCTGGCTCTGGTAATTCATTTTTAAAATCTGAAAGGTCTGAGGTGAGGTATTTTGTCCAACCATAATGGCAATATACACAGTTGAAACTACACACTTTATATCTGGTTGGAGAAAGGTTTACCCCCAAAGATCTCCTGAGTCTTCTGGAGTTGACCGGTCCATAAATTATTGTCTTTTTAAGCCTCAGAACCTGCAAATTATACCTTTCCAATCGGACAAAGAACTATCACTTAAAATAGAATTAATAATACTAAATTGTGAAAAAAATGTCAAGGAAAATGGCTTTTTTATTTAGAGGGAATAGTTAATTCAAAAAACCGAAATCTTCCATTCATCTTAAATAATCATAACCAGATTGGTTAATTTATTTATAAATCGTTTCCATTTGTACTATCCTAAAGAATTGAAAGTTAACATACTCAGCTTCAATAGCCGTGCAACAAAGAAGGCAAATTTAGAAATTTTTTTTCATCGGGTGCAGGGTGCCGGTCCGCCTTTGAGCAGATAGTTAGCTAAATAGATTACGTCAGCTAGATCAACTTTATCATCGCAATTAACATCAGCGGATATAGGGGGATCCGGTTCAGGACCACCTTTCAACAGATAGTTAGCTATATATATCACATCCCCTAAGTCGATTTTTCCATCCCCATTTGCATCTCCGATAATGAAAGGATTAGCTAAGATCGATATGCTGGCTACCGCTGCCTTGGTGAAATCGACATAATAAGCAGTATCAAAAGCAAATACCCGGTCATCAGTTGAGTGGTAATGGGGATTGAAATCATCGAAATCCTCAATTCCCAAGATAGCTGGGAAGTTATAATCCCAGAATGAGGCGTGATCAGAGCGATCGGTAGCACCCCCAGTTATCTTCTGTGAGATTAAGTTCAGTCCGTAATCTGATATAGTGCTTATGAAAATATCAGCCAGAGCCTGATTTTCTGAGGGATACCCACAATGAACCTCAATTATGTCATCCCCGTTCCCATCGTAGGCAATCATATCAAAGTTCACAACCCCAAGGATAGTATCTCCTCGATTGTAAGCCTCCTCAGCATAGGCAGCTGATCCTAAAAGCCCCTGCTCCTCCCCTGCGAATGCCACGAACTTCACTGTGTTGACCAAATAATACTCTTTCAAAATAGAAGCAGAAGTTAAAAGGGAAACTGTGCCTGAGGCATTGTCATCTGCACCCGGAGCCCAATTGTAGGGATCTTCAGAGACATCATCGTAGTGCCCGGTGATCAAAAACTCCCTTCCCGGATAAATCAAGCCATCAATTGTGGCAACTACATTCAAAAGGGTCTCAGGCTCCACATTCTCATATTGGGAAAACCAGCTCTGACCTCCATCGGTGGTCTTGATTATCTCATAATAGCCAGTAGCATAGCCGGTCAGAGAATCGATAAAGTCCACACCATAGAGGTAATAGGCATTGGAGGGCTGAGAGACCCAGTTAGCACCCAGATCAGATGTGTGAAAGACACTTCCGTCAAAGCCAACCATCCAGCCGTGCAAACTATCCGGGAAAACTATATTATTCAGGGTAGTAGATGTGAAAAGATCCTTTTGGTTCCAGTTAGTCCCTCCATCCGTGGTGTAGACCACCCAACCACCATCTCCAACAGCCCAACCGTTTAAAGAATCAACAAAATCAACTCCTCTGAAATGGTTTAGAGTTCCGCTGGACTGAGAACTCCAGTTTGTCCCTCGGTTAGTTGTGTGTAAAATAGTTCCACTCGACCCTACTACCCATCCTCGGTACGGATCCACAAAGTCTATACCATACAACCTCCCACTAACCACTTGTTCTTGCTGGGTCCAGTTCTCACCTCCGTCTACGGTGAATAGAACTTTACCTTCATCTCCTACAACCCATCCAGCATGTGCATCTTCAAAATAGCTTCCCCGGAAAGCTAAGTTAATAAATTCGGGTTTGCTTTTGTTCTCCCAGGTATCCCCTCCATCAGTAGATCTGATAATAAAACCGTAATCCCCCACCGACCACAAAGTGTCATCATCCACCCGGCAGATATCCCACAGATAAAGAGATTCACTTCCTGCAACTAAACTCCAGTAATCCCCACCATTGACAGTCTTCAATATACCCCCCCAATAACTAACTGACCAGGCTTTCTGTCCATCAGGACTGCATACCACATCCAATAGATAAGCTCCAAATCCACCAATCTGAAAAGTGTCAAATTCAGCAGATAATCCCATCTCCTCAAACCTCTCCTTAAGATAATGGGCTGCTTTAAAGACTCCATCACTATAAGAATACCTTGTCTTAATCGAATCCTCAAACCCCCCAATCAAAACTGTATCCTCGCCAGAGAGATCATCGATCCAAGAAAGGAGTTGAGCTTGGTCGACTCTGTTCACTATACTGTCTATGAAAGGATCATACTCCGGGGATAAAGATTCCAGATATGAGGAGACATATGTTTTCGATTCTAAAGGCAGAGGTTTTTTTTGGATCTTTTTTAAGCTAAATCCTAATAAAGCTAATTCCTCAATCTTCTTAGGATTACCCTTGACTATAGCTACGTTCTCATCCGTGATCAACACCTTAGATTTAGTCTTTATCTTTGGCAGTTGAGGTTGAATTACTTCTGAAGGCTTTGACCATACTAAATAATACTCACCAACGTCTGCTTCCTGATCTAATATCTGAAAAGTTACCCCCTCTTTACTTAGAAATTCTAAATCTTTTTTGTTCGCGCCCGCAATCCAGAAATTTGTGGTCTTGGCATATACTTCAATTTCAGTGTTTTTTATCTTATCAATGGTTAGCTGGTCTACCTGATCAATTCTGATCAGATAGTTTGGCTGAGACCATGCTGAACTGGAAAGAACGAAAAAGCAGACGCTCAATAAAACTAACAGCTTTTTCATTTCTTCTCCTTTCTTTTTAAAGGTTTGAACACTTAGTTTTTGTTCTGAGTTAGTTAATAAAACTATTCGATATTATCTCAACTCTCTGTGTCAAAAAAAAGAGCCTAACACAAAGTAAAAAGACCCAAGCTTCAAGCTCCTTCAGACTCTTCTACGATGTAAATATACGCAAATAATCCAAAATGTCAATACTAATGAGTAAAAAAAATGCTCTACTTTTTGGCAGAATAAGGCTCTACACTGATCAATAGGAGTAATTGTCTGAATAGATTAACCTATATTCATTGCGTTAAGTCACTCCTTGAGCTTTTTTAAATGCTTATGAAACAAATCCAGAACAAAAGGTATGATTTTAACCTTAAGCCATTAAGAATAAACAGGTGAAAGAGAGCCGCTACCCTTTGAACAAAATCCTTATTACAAATTGAGTATGATATGAGGAATATAATTTTAAATCTACAGCATCATTTAAGATCTCAGACCCGAAACTACCCTCCTTATACCTGCTAAATCCTTAACTATCCTTATTTGATTATATAATGAACTTGAGGAGAGAAACTCAAGAAGCTTCTCAGCATTACCTAAAGCAATCTCCAAAACCAATAAACCTCCCTTTTTCAGATATTTTACCCCTTCTTTCGCAATCTTTTTATGAAAATTTATCCCATCATCGCCACACAAAAAAGCAATTTCTGGCTCAAAATCCTTGATCTCTTTATCTAAATTCTTGTAGTCAGAATCTTTAACATAAGGAGGGTTGGAAACAATACAATCAAAAAAATCAACAAGATTTTTATTTTTTAGAGGATCAAAAAAATCACCCAGGACAAACTTAACTCTTTTCTCAACTTTAAAAATCTTTGCATTTTCTAAAGCAAGTTCCAAAGCGTCTTTTGAAATATCAGTGGCATAAACAAAAGAGTTTTTTAACTCATAAGCCAGAGTTATTGCGATAACTCCTGAGCCTGTTCCGATATCGATTATTTTTATAGGCTCAGATTCTTTTTTTATGAAGTGCTGGATAACTTCATTAACCAAGGTCTCGGTCTCAGGGCGAGGTATCATTGCTCTTGGGTCAGTTTTAAATTCCAATCCATAGAATCCTGTGTTTTTTATAATGTATTGGATAGGCTTTCCTGAAATCCTTTCTTTTAGGTAAAAGAAAAGCTTATCTTTTTCTTTTTCAGATAGAATTTTCTCTCTGTTTAAATATAGGTCCACCCTTTTTAAGTTTAAAATCGAGGATAGAAAAAGCTCAGATGTTGAGCGGGGATTTGGGAGGTTTTTCTCTTTTAAAAGGGAAGTTGCGGAGTTTAAAGTTTCAAGGAGAGTTTGAGCCATGGAAAAAATTCAAAATTAAAAGTTAAAAATTCAAAAAAAATCTTTTTCTATCTGGTCTAAATGGCTAAATGGGAAACATGGGGTGGAACAACCCCTTTTCGGATGACCAATAAGCCAGTTCTTTGAAGAACCGCTGAATTTTTTGATTGGGATTGAAATCTCTGAAAATCCTTCTCGAAACAGTAACTTAGGTAAAAGAACTATTCCTAACCCTAATGTGCTGAAAATCTTAAAAAATCTTCTTCGAGAAATCATTTTAGTCTTAAGTTAATCTTTTGTATTCCAGGTTGTCTCGAACTATGTTCATATCGCACAAATCCACCTTGTGCTTGCCGGGTCCCCCCTGGCTGGGCAGGCTGACCCGGCAATACTTTCCCTGGTCTGGTCAGGGGACCAGACCAGCACTACGAAGTTAATTATTTTATTCAATAAATTTAAATCGTTTTATCTTCATCGCTGGAACATACATAACCACACCGAATTGAGGACAGACCTTCCTTTTTTTGGTCATCATCTCGACATTTGAAAAAGCATCTAATATGCTTTGTCCCATCCTCATATTCTTAACCCCAGATTTTATCTTTCCATTCTCTATCAAAAAAGTCCCATCCTGGGTGGTTCCGGTGATCTCGGTTCTCATCGGATTCAAAAAGTTAATATACCAGAAGCGGGTTATAAATATCCCTTTTTCAGTCGATTTTATCATTTGCTCCATACTCGAATTCCCGGAACCCATAACCATATTTTTTGGATAAGGACCATAAGGGTTGTTAGGCAAAAGTGCATGACCAGTGGACTCTACTTTAGCTTTGTTAGCATAATAAGAATTGTAGACCACACCTTTTGCTACGCCATTTTCGATCAACTTGACCTTTTTCTTGGCAACACCTTCATAGTCAAAGGGAATACCGGGCATCTCAGTCAAAAATGGGTCTTCTACAATTGTGATATTATCCCCGGTTATCTTTTCCCCTATCTTCCCTGACATAAAGCTTCTTTGTTGAATAAATGTTTTACCTCCGAATCCTAAAAAGCCCAAGAACAAAAGGAGTGAGGCAACTGCTGCTTCTTCTAAAATAACAGTATATTCACCAGGGGGGAGCTCCTCTCGATTTTCAGACATTAAAGTTTTTTTTATTGCAGTTTCTGTTATACTTTCTATATCGATTTTACTTATATCTCTTGACAAGCCCTGAGCCCAGCCAGATTGACCATCTTTGCTTGAAGTTAAACTCAGGTATGCCTCAGTCCCCTTAAAATATTGCCTTATCCCCAAGGAATTGGAAACAGCCAAACTTTGTGTTGTGGTTTCAAAGGCGCCGCTGGCATAAAGGTTCAAAGTCTTGCACTTTTTTACTATCAGGTCAACTGAGTCCGCCCTATCTTCTGGAGAAAAATCAAAAGTATTTTTATAAAATCCAAAGACCTCTTTTGCTCTGGGTGAAGTGGGTAAGGACAAAAACTCAGGATCCTCTTCCATATTCTTTGCAATCTCAGTTGCATTTTCAACAACTTTTTTAATATCATCATCTTCAATACCATTGGTAACTGCCACCCCCACTTTCTTGCCTAAAACAGCTCTAACAAAAAGAGCATGGTCATATTTAGCCACATTCTGATGAATTACATTCTCCGCAAATCTGGTAAGATTAGTATCCTCCTCCAGAAGCAAAAGCTCAGTCTGGTCAGCTGAGGAGAATCTCAGCCCTTTTTCCAATATTTCCAGAGTTTTTTCTTTTTCGATCATAAAATTTTTTCTAACTAACGATTGAAATATCCAATGCCTTCATTTACAAAGATGCGTTCCATAGCTTCTATTTCAGAGCCTCCTGCCTTTTTTATGGCATTCTCCAAACTTTCTCTGGTAGTATAGGGGATAACTACTTCATCTTTTTCCGGACAATAGATGCCATAATAAACATACTTCCAACCACTTTTATCATCGAGATCTCGCATCGTGATTCTGACTTTTGATAGTGGCATATTTTACTCCTGTTTAAAGGATACTAAGTTTAAACTCTAAATCCCTAATCTTTTCACATGAATTCTTTTGACTAATCAAAAAATTTTTAAAAAACTACTCTCCCACCTTCACATTCCTGAACCTGCAGGGGCTTGCACCCTGACCAACCTCCATATTTTGTGGTGGCTGTCCTTTGCCACAGTTGGGTGTTCCCCAGACTTTCCAATGTTTTTCATTGGCAACAGCATCGCAGGAGTTCCAGAACTCTACAGTATTGCCCGAATAGGTTGGCTTTTTTATCATATCACCTAATTTACCATTCTTTATCTCCCAGCCGATCTCACATCCCATCTTGAAATTATCTCTGTTGTCATCAATTGACCAGGAGGAAACTGTCTCTAAATATATTCCATCATCAACTTCAGAGATCATATCCTTCAGAGTATACTTGCCAGGCAAAAGATTGGTATTAGTCATCCTTATTATGGGGACATCTCCCCAGCCTTCTGCTCTCATGCTGGCATTGCTTTTTGTCCCTATTATATCTGCTGTCTCCCTTGAGGTTAAGTATCCAACTAAAACCCCATCTTTTATCAAATAACCCTTTTTTGCCTTAACACCTTCATCGTCGTATCCAAAAGTTCCCAGGCCACCAGGATAGGTTGGATCTGTTACCACATTGACTATATCAGATGCATATTTTAACTTGCCCAATTTGTCAACTGTTGCAAAGCTCGTTCCAGAAAAGTTCTTTTCAGCTCCGAAAACCCTATCCAACTCCAAGGGATGACCGATCGACTCATGGATCTGTAAAGATATCTGTGCTCCGTCAAGTATAATAGTTTTAATTCCAGTAGGACAGGGTTTAGCATCCAACAAAGCTTTTGCCTCCTCAGCTACTCTTTCTGCATTCTCCTCTAATCTCAACTCCCCAATTAACTCATATCCTTTGGTCTGATATTCCCCTGAGGAGTTAGGATAAGACCTTCTTCCCATCTCCCTATGAGACCTCATTGCCAAAGCGGAAATCCCGGCACCACTCTGGATTATCTCCTGCTCGATTTTCGACCCTTCTGATGAAGCAAAATATTTTTTCTCTTTTTTGAAACTCATAAAGGATTCAAAAAATCTTACACTTGAAGTCTTTTTTGTAATCTGATATAAAGATAGCAGATAATCGAGCTTCTCCTTTAGAGAAATTTTAAATGGGTCGATTTGAATTAGTGTTTTATAGGTATCGACGATTTTTTCAACAGGTGATAATACCACATCATTTTTTTTCACCTTCGCGCTTGCCTTTGCGATCTCAACTGCGAGCTCAGATACTTTTTTCACACTATCAAGTGTAAGCTCACAGGATGATGCAAATCCCCAGGAACCTTTGGCAATTACCCTTATCCCAAATCCCAAACTTTCATATTTATCTATTAATTCTGGAATCGCATTTTTTACATTGATACTTTCATCCTGGTTGTGAACAATTCTTATATCAGCATAGGTTGCTCCAGAAGATTTAGTTTGATCTAATGCAACCTCAGAAATTTTATCGAAATCGACCATATCGTCAATCTCTTGATTCATACGGAGATGCTCCGCATCCTATAAACTATGAGGAACTAAATACATCAAAAGCGTAACTAAAAAACTTGCAAAAACCATCCAGAAGTAAGTTTTTTCACCGAAAAGATTTTTTTGAGGATCACCGGATAAAAAAGAGCCTTTAACTAAAATCAAAGTGATAAGCCAGAAAAGAAAGACTATTTGGGTTTTATTATCTGTTATATCTTTTCCAAAAGGGAAAGCCTCCCACAAAACCCCAAAAGCATACCAGTTCAAAGCCCATCCCAGAGGAAAAGTTCCCAGAAAAAGCAGAGATAGAGTAATTTTTGACAAGTTCACAGATTTTTGCAGGCTGATTTTTTTTCTTTTAAGGTCAAATATGGAGAAAAACGAAAGAAAGGCAAATAATATCCCCCCGAACATAGCTAATATATGGGGAATCAAAACAAAACCTGGGACCTCTCCTTCAAATTTTAGCCTGATAGGTTTTATTTCCGAATTTTTGGGCTCAGGAAGGGTAAGCAAACCCTTACCCTCTTTATCAGTAACTTTTATGTAATAAAATGCCTGATCCCCTTTTGGCTGATGAGGAATAATCCCCTTGAAATAAGAACTCTCCTCTTTCTCAGAGTTCATCAAAGTGGAGTAGTAATCAGTGTAGATTTCAGCTTTTTTCTTTTTGATTTTATAGAAAAGAAATACCTGATTTTCCGGACTTTGAATTCCTGTTACTTTAGCTGAAATAACTGCGTCTCCACCTCCTTCTTTCTTTGGAACTGTCTTATGCTCAATTGTTATTCCCCCTTTTTTCACCATCTGATTAACAGATCTAACCATAGAGGTCTTCCTTGCGACAACTAAAAGGATGATAGTCAAGATTAAGGCAAGAATGATTTTCAGCTTCATATCTAAGGGAAAAAACTAAATTTCCTTTAAGTCCTCTTCTCTTTTTTGTCTTTTCAAAGCTTCGATGAACTCATCTAAATCTCCTGTCAAAATATTATCAAGTTTATACAATGTCAAGCCAATTCTATGGTCAGTAACTCTACCTTGAGGGAAATTATAGGTTCTTATCTTCTCGGACCGATCACCGGATTTCACCATATTTTTTCTTTCCTTATCTATTTTTTCCTTTTGCTCCCTTTTAACTTTATCCAGAAGCCTTGCCCTTAAGACCTTCAAAGCTTTATTTTTGTTCTTAAGCTGTGATTTCTCATCCTGGCAGGTAACTACAGTATTGGTTGGAATGTGGGTGATTCTTACTGCTGAGTCTGTGGTATTGACCGATTGACCTCCTGGTCCGGATGACCTGAAAACATCTATTCTCAAATCTTCCGGGTCTATTTCAATCTCGACCTCCTCCGCCTCAGGAAGCACCGCTACTGATGCGGCAGAGGTATGTATTCTCCCTGAAGCTTCTGTTATGGGAACACGCTGGACCCGATGAACTCCAGATTCGTATTTCAGGGTCCCATAAGCATCGTCACCCTCCACCAAAAATATGATCTCTTTAAATCCACCCACCCCGGTGGGATTGGAGGACAGGACCTCTGCTCTCCATCCTTTTCTCTCTGCATATTTGAGATACATCTTATACAAATCTGAAGCAAAAAGCCCGGCCTCCTTCCCACCTGTTCCAGCACGTATCTCCAATATGGTATTCCTTACATCGTGGGGGTCTTTGGGCAGAAGCAAAAGCTTTAATTTATTCTCAAATTCTTTTTTCTGAGGATAAAGTTCCTCCAGCTCAGATTTAGCAAGTTCAACTAATTCGGGGTCTTTTGAGTTGTTTTTAATTTTCTCATCCTCTTCTATCTGGTTAATCAATCTTTTATATTTAGAGCCTAATTCCATGATCTCAGAGAGGTCCTTATGTTCTTTGGCTATTTTCTTATACTTTCTCTTGTCCGATAACACATCCGGGTCAGACAAAAGATTTGTTAATTCTTTATATTTTTTTTCTATTTTCTCTAAAATATCAAGCATAATACACAATCCTCTTGCTCAAATTTCAACTCTCAAATCTCTTTTCTCTTTCGCTACTGCATTTTCCAAAGCCACAATCGCCACCTCCAATTGTGAATCCGAAGGCTCTTTAGTGGTTATCTTCTGCAACCATAAGCCGGGTGCAATCAAAAGCTTGGAGATTTTGCTTTCCCTTTTCTTTCCGGAGAGTTTCAAAAGTTCATAAGAACCACCTGCGACAAGAGGAAGAAGGATAAAATGAATCAAAACTCTTTTCAAAAGGGTTGGTGGAGTCCCGGTTAAAAGGAAATAGATTATGTCTGATAATGAATAAAACAAGATGGCAAAAATAACCACCACTAAGATAAAGCTGGTTCCACACCTTGGATGTTTGGTGGAATATTTTTTAACATTCTCTAAGGTCAAATCTTCTCCTGCCTCATAAGCATATACAGATTTATGTTCTGCTCCGTGATACTGAAAAACACGCTTGAACTCACTCCATAAAGAGATAGCCCAAATATATAATAAAAACATCGTCACTCTTATTATCCCGGCAACGAAATTGAAAGCTAAAGCATCCTTTTTCAATCTCAAAATGGTAGAGACAAACAGAGGAAAAAAGAAGAATATCAAAATCCCCAAACCAAAGGCTAAAACCATTGTAATTCCCATTAAAAGTCCCTGTGACTTTTTGTTTTTTTCCGGGTTTTCACCCTTTTTTTCTGCCTCCTTTTTTTCGACATCCTCCATAGCCACATCCGCAGAATAATTTAAGCTCTTTATTCCGATGAAAAGCATCTCGATTAATGATACAATGCCTCTTATCACAGGCCAGCCTAAGAGCTTATATCGTTTAGTTAAGGAGATATAATCATCATTTTTCACCACGATTTCTCCATTCTGTTTGCGCACAGCAGTTGAGACCCTGATAGGAGAACGCATCATCACCCCCTCAATCACCGCCTGCCCACCTACGAATTTATTTGACAACAAAATCACCTCTTATCTATCCGTTCAATCCGTTTAATCCGCTGTTTAATCCGTTTAATCTGCTGTTCAATCTGTTTCATCTGCTGTTCAATCCGTTGAGAATCTATATAAAAAGCGACCTTAAGTAATTAGTAGATACACTATACCTTTTCAAAAGGTCGCTTAAATAAACTATTTAAAAGCTTTGTTTTCTTCTTTTTGTTTTTTTATCTTCTCGTATTTTCTTTTGAATTTTTCCACCCTTCCTGCGGTATCCACAAACTTCTGTTTCCCGGTGAAAAACGGATGGCAGGCAGAACATATCTCCACCCGAATGTCTTTCACCGTAGCACGAGTGTGGATAACATTTCCACAAGCGCAGGTTATAGTGGTCTCGAAATACTTGGGATGAATCTCTTTTTTCAAACTAACTCTCCTATTTTAAAGCAACCTTATCCACTCTATACGAAAGAATTATAGTGAAATTTCAAGGAAAAGCAAGCAAAAATCTCTATTTCTTCTCTGTTTCTCCTTTAAGTAAAACAGAAAGCTCTTTTTTCGCCACCGGATTGTTTGGATCCAATTCCAAAGTCTTATTATATTCCTCTATTGCTTTCTTTTTTTCTCCTTTCTTTTGATAGACCAGACCCAGATAGGCGTGAGGTTCAGCTGAATTCGAATCGAGCTTTATCACTTTCTTTAGTTCCTCAATAGCTTGGTCATACATTTTTTGATTGTAATACACAAAGCTCAAGTTTTTTAGTGCCTCTAAGTATTTGGGATCGTAAGCTAAGACTTTTTTATAAGTGGATATAGCATCATCAATTCTTCCTGTCTCGTAGTAGGCTCTTCCTAAATTGGATAAAGCCTCGATATACCATGGATTTATCTCGGTAACCTTCTCCAAAACTTCAACCGCCTTTTCTGTCATTCCTTTTTCCATGTAGGCTCCACCCAGATTGTTATATGCAGTCTCAAAGGTGGAGTCCAGCTCGATCACCTTTTCAAACTGGGCTACAGCCTGATCGAGCATTCCTTTTTCCATGTAAGCTCCACCCAGATTATTTCTTGCCTTACAGAAATTGGGGTTTATCTTTATTGATTCTTTAAACTCCTTAATAGCTAAATCATACTGACCCGTGTTTAGATACTCTACACCCCTATCGTAATGAACTGATGATTCCTTATGACCTTTTTTTGCGCAGAAAAGCGAAAAAATTAAAAGACAAAATAGAAAAGCTAAAAAATATTTAGACCTCATTTTTCTAAACATTACTATCCCTTTCTTCAGATATTATTTCATACCCACAATATTCGCTTAATCTCAGACCTCTCAATCCCACAAGTAGTTCCAACTATTTAATCTTTACCAGAGGTAGCTCAATATTTATCCGCCCGAGGTCTTCTTCTAAGGAAACTCGTTCTGAAAGACCTACAATCTCAATCCCGAATATTTTCCCTGATTCATCTAAATCTATTAGTATCCCCTCATCCACTTTCTTTGTTTTTGCTACTTTTCCCTCTTGAAACTGGATGTACAAAGTATCAGCATTCTGATCATAGCTAATTCTCATTATTTATTCCTCCAACCAATAAGCTGTTATGATTATTATTCTTTCTTTCTCTTCAACAAAAATGACTTCCAACGTCTTGTTTTTGATTTTTTTGGATGCGAGCCTTCTTTTTGCAAAGCTTTTATTTAATCTATCAGGAGATTTTAAAGCCAAATTCGCTTGCTCTTTAGAGATATTTCTTTGTCTAAGCCTTATCATAGCGTGTTCAGTAAAGATAATCTCCATAAGTTTCTGTTAGAAATTTACTCCACCGTTACACTCTTAGCTAAATTCCTGGGCTGGTCAACATCACAGCCTCTAAAGATCGCCATATGGTAAGCTAAAAGTTGTAGAGGTATTATGGAGAGCAAGGGAGTTAACTGCTGTGAGGTCTGAGGAATAAAAAAGACATGGTCGACTTTATCTTCTATCTGGCTATCACCTTCAGTAGCGATAGCAATAACTTTTCCTTTGCGTGCCTTTATCTCCTCGATATTGGACAAAACCTTATTATAGACATTATCCTTAAGGGCAATCACAACCGCAGGCATGTTCTCGTCGATTAAAGCAATAGGACCATGCTTCATCTCAGAAGCTGGATAACCTTCAGCGTGAATATAAGAGATCTCCTTAAGTTTTAAGGCTCCTTCCAATGCAACTGGGAAATTTATCCCCCGGCCCAGATACAAAAAATTGTTCTTTTTGAAATATTGTGAGGCGATCTTTTTTATATAAGAGTCCTTTTTCAAGATCTCATCCACCTGAGATGGGATTTTCTTTAAAGCTGAGATCATCTCTTTTCCCCTTTCAACTGACATTGCCCTCATTCGGGCTAAAACTAAAGCTAAAAGGGAAAGAACAGCTATCTGAGAGGTGAAGGCTTTGGTGGAGGCAACTCCTATCTCAGGACCAGCGTGGATGTATACCCCTCCATCTGTCTCCCGGGCGATCTGAGACCCTACCACATTACAAATCCCTAAAGCAGTTGCACCCTTTCTTTTCGCCTCTTTTACAGCAGCAAGAGTATCAGTGGTCTCACCTGATTGAGATATGGCAAAGACAACAGTTCCGTCATTTACGATCGGGCTTCTATATCTGAACTCAGAGGCATACTCAACCTCCACCGGAATTTGGGATAAATCCTCAATCAGATATTCACCGATCATAGCGGCATGCCATGAGGTCCCGCATGCGGTAAAGATTAGCCGGTCTATCTGGTGAAGCTCCTCATATTGAAGGTTAAGACCATTTAACCTCGCTGTTCCCTCTTTCTCATTTAACCTGCCACGCATAGCGTTTTTTAAAGTGCTCGGCTGCTCAAATATCTCCTTAAGCATGAAATGAGGAAAACCGCCCTTCTCAATCTGGTCCAGAGTCCAGGAGATCTCCTGAACATGTGGTGTTACCTCAACATTATCGATTGTGGTTATAGAGAATCTCTCAGGAGTTACAGATGCCACCTCCTTATCCTCTAAATAGACCACCTGGTTTGTATGTCTCAGAATGGCTGAGACATCTGAAGCGACAAAGTTCTCCTTCTCACCCCTTCCAATAACCAATGGACTTCCATGTCTTGCAGCAACTATTAGGTCAGGATTATCCTCACAGATAACCGCTATCCCATAGGTTCCTTCTACCTGGGACAAAGCGATTCGAGTAGCCTCGGTTAAGTCTTTCTCGTAATATTCCTCAATAAGATGAGCCAAAACCTCAGTATCGGTATCCGAGGTGAATTTGTGTCCTTTTCTTTCCAAGACCTCCCTTAAGCTTCTGTAATTCTCTATGATTCCGTTGTGAACCACTGCAATCTGAGATTTACAATCGAGGTGAGGATGGGCATTTATATCAGTTGGCTCACCATGGGTAGCCCATCTGGTGTGGGCAATGCCAATTCCGCTTTCGAACTTTTTACCTTTTATTATCTTTTCTAAAAAAGCTACCTTTCCAGCAGTCTTCTCAAATAAAAGTCCACCTCTCTCTAAAACCGCAATCCCCGCTGAGTCATAACCTCTATATTCTAATCTTTTAAGACCTTCAAGCAAAATTGGCACAGCTTTCCTCTTACCCACATAGCCAACTATCCCGCACATCTCTCCTCCTAAATTAGTGATTTTATCACGTTTCTTACAAGCCCTTCTGCTTTTCCTTTTGATCTTGCCTCAGCAAATATTCTGACAATTGGTTCGGTATTCGACTTTCTTATCTGCACCCAAGAGTCTTTGAATTCAATCTTTAGTCCATCTATTTGACTTATTCTTATCCCTTTATATCTTCTTTTCAGTCTCTCTAACCTATTTTCGAAATTTTTTCCCAATTTAATTGCTTTTTTAACCATAAAATAAAAAGGAAATTTTTTCACTAACTCAGATATCGGTAGATTATTTTCAGCCAGATGTTGCAAAATCAGAGCCATCCCTAAAAGAGCATCCCTTACGGGGTGAAATTCCGGCAAAATAACCCCTCCATTTCCCTCACCACCTATTATCCCTTTAAGTTTTTTTAACTTTTGGGCCACATAAATCTCACCCACCTTTGTTCTATGAACTTTAGCATTGTATTTTTTAGCAATATCATCTATAACCTGAGAGGTGGAAAAATTGGTAACAACATCACCTTTCCTTTTAGAAAGTATAAAATCAGTTGCTAAAGCCAGGGTATACTCTTCTCCTAATGGGATTCCCTTCTCAGAAACAATTGCAAGCCTGTCCACATCCGGGTCAATTGCAAATCCAATATCAGCTTTCTTTTTTTCAACCTCCTGTATAAGTCTTTTTAAATTTCTGGCTTGTGGCTCAGGTGGATGAGAAAAATTTTTTGTAAGGTCACAGAAAAGTTCAACAACTTCACATCCTAAAGATTTTAATAAATAGGGAGCATAAAGAGAGCCTGCTCCATTGTTACAATCCAGAACAACCTTGAAATTTTTTTTTCGAATTTTATTTAAGTCGATATATCTTAAATTAATTATCTTTTTTATATGTATTTCATCCCATCGGTTTTCAAAATATAGTTTCCCTAATCTATTCCACGGTTTATAATCTCTTTTTTTATCAATTAGGTTAAAAAACTTTTTATTTTGTTCAGGGTTTAGAAAAGTGCCATCTTTTGAAAAGAATTTCAACCCATTCCACTCGATTGGATTGTGGCTTGAGGTTATGACGATTCCGCCATCTGCTTTTTTCATCTTTACCGCTATCCCCACAGTTGGGGTAGGGCAGATCCCTATATCTATTATTTGGCAACCACAGGATAGAAGACCAGATACTACTGTATGCCAGAGCATCTCACCGGATTTTCTCGAATCTCTGCCTAAGATTATTTTATCTCTTGATGCATTCGCACCTGATTTGCAATACTCTCCAAAGGCTGAGGCGAACTTCAAAACAATCTCAGGTGATAGAGTTTTCCCCACAATTCCTCTTAATCCAGATGGACCAAAAATAAAAGAATCTACAGAATTGTCTCTTTTTTTGTAGCTTTGCAATTGGTAATCCTTTCTACGTAGTCGACCAGACTTAAAGTTATTCTCACCACCACCTCATATCGTATTCCCAGCACCAGGCAACACCTAAGTTGAAAATCTCCATAATCTATTTCTTTGTTAGAACAAAATATCTAAGACTTTATGTCCTTTTAAAAAATATCAATTTTTTTTCAAAAGGCAAGTTCAAAACCTCACTTCTGTTCCCCTCTCCATTTATGGAGAGGGGCAAGGGGTGAGGACAGCTTTAGAACAACTGACCTCAATTATATTTTCGGTTTGAATACAAGAAAAATAACAACAAATGTCTGAAAGCTTTCAATCATATTATAGTAGATTGTAACATAAATTCGGTGTTTCATAATGCAGGGTGTCATTGCGAGCGAACACAGTGAGCGTGGCAATCCCGATGAGATTGCTTCGGGCATATGCCCTCGCAATGGGTATAAAGGTTTTAAAGTGTTGCTATTTTCATTTGATTTTTAAGGAAACAGTACCAATTTATGTATTGAATTTTGTGTTTTTCCGTTAAATCACTGTATCCCGATAGATCGCATAATTGTCGGATGTTGTAGCTTTCCGTAACCCATAGCTCGAACCAGTGGCGCTGACGATATTTTCTGTTGTGAGGAGCTTTCCAGATAAAGGTCTTAAAGCATTTTTTACATTGAAATCGTTGCTTGTTTTGTTTAGTTTTACCAAAATACTTAACCTGTTTAGACCGACATTGCGGACATCGTTTTTGTGCATTTTTGACATCCTTTATTGAACTGCTTTAACAAACTATAACTAAAATAGCCATAATATATTGAAAAACAAGATACTTACAAAACTCGACAGCAACACTTTTTATCCTTTAAGCCCGCGATGACAGTGCGTTGATAATATGAGTTTTTCAGAAGCCTCGAAAAAAAGTAAACACATTCTTTCTGTTCAAACCTTTCTCATCGTAAGATTAGAAAAGCTTTTATCTTGAATTTTTCTTAAAAGAAAGGATTTATATTCAGTGGTTCAAGAGTTCAAGTGAACAAAAACAATAACACATTTTAGATTTATAAATAACCATTTTATTTCTTGAATAAAACAGCTTGATATGATGTAGCGTAAAATATAGTTTGAGGTGTCTTTTTGCTTGACAAAGGTTATTTTTTTCATATTTTTTTTAAAACTATGAACTATAAACTAAGGACCATAAACCATCATGGGGGTGTAGCTCAGTGGTAGAGCATCTGCCTTTTAAGCAGGTGGTCGGTGGTTCGATCCCACCCACCCTCAGTTGGAATTTTTCTTAAGGAAAATTCCAACAGTGAATAGTAAATGGTTTTAAGTTTTTGGTTTAAACTATAAACTATTAACTATCTACTATTAACCAGCCCGCCTACGGCGGGCTTGCGCCTTTAGCTCAGCTAGGTAGAGCAGCTGACTCTTAATCAGCGGGTCGCAGGTTCGATTCCTGCAAGGCGCACTTTTTTAATAGTTTTTAGTGTTTAGTTTTTAGTTGTTAGTATATAGAATAATTAATTTGGAAATCCTATTTTTTTGCGTATATTGATATAGGAGGTTTATGGTTTAAACTATTAACCATAAACTAAAAAAAGCTATGCATGGGGGCGATTTGGGTTCGACGGGGATTTTGGGAGAAGATTTGCATGCCGAGGTACCCAGTGCCCTCGTTAAACAATTGGGGCAAAAAATTAAGTGCAAACGATTATTCGTATGCGCTGGCTGCCTAATTTTAGGTAGCTCGTCTTACCTGAGCTTGCCTGTTGGCTCAGGCTAAGGCGTCGGCTAAAACAGGATAGCCTTTCCCTTAGCTTAAGAGGATGAGGCGAACTTAAATTTAAGCTACTTCGAGTTAAAACCTGCTTTTCGGTGTTTTCTCGGAGGAATAAATAAAAGAGAAGCTAAGCATGTAGACGATCTTTAGCTCTTATCTTCGGACGCGGGTTCGATTCCCGCCGCCTCCATTTTTTATTTCTTAAAAATTAAAATACCTGTAACCCACCTTGTCCCAAGGTGGGTGGAACAATCCCACGTTGTTTCAACGTGGGATACTGTTTATAGATTTTGTTAATTCTGCACGAAGGTAGGAATAAATTCTGACTATCTCTCAAAAAGGAACAATTTTCGATTTTTTTTGACTTTTAAATAAGTAAAGAATATATTATTAATAAGGAGGGATAAAATATGCCTGCTAATTTGCCACCTCAATATTTTGAGGCGGAAAAAAGATATCGTGAGGCTAAAACTGATGAGGAGAAGCTTCGAGCTTTGAAACAGATGCTTGCGATAATGCCAAAGCATAAGGGGACTGATAAGCTTCAGGCGGACTTAAGGAGAAGGATTTCAAAACTAAAAAAATCAGCAGAGCAGAGAAAAAAGACAAAAAAGGCGTTTTCGTATGTGATAGAAAAAGAGGGAGCAGGGCAGGTGGTTTTAGTAGGTTATCCTAATTCCGGGAAATCTCAGATAATAAAGAGTCTGACCAACGCATCTCCTGAGGTGGCATCTTACCCCTTTACCACAAAAAAACCGAGTGCAGCGATGATGCCCTTTGACCATATACAGATTCAACTTATAGATTCCTCACCTATAACCTCTGATTATCTCGATTTCTGGATGATAGGAATTATCAGAAACTCAGATGGAGTAGTTCTGGTTGTCGATTTGGGCACTTTTGACCCGGTTAAGCAAGTGGATCGGGTTTTAAAAAGACTTTTACAGTCCAAGATAGATTTAACAAGAGAGGAAAAAGAGACCGACCCAAAAGATGGAATTGCTCATAAGAAGACAATAATCGTGGGAAATAAAGCTGAGTTAGATAAATCTTTTAGGAATTTCAATCTTTTAAAAAAAAATTACGGAAAAGATTTCCCTTTAGTCAAAATCTCAGCGGAGAAAAAAGAAAATCTAAAGCATCTAAAAAAAGAGATTTACAATCTTTTAGGGATAATTAGAATTTACACAAAAGAGCCAAGGGAAAAGCCAGACTTTACAGACCCACTAATTCTTAAAAAAGGTGACACAGTCAAAGATGCTGCTATGGTTCTTCATAAGGACTTCGCATATAACTTAAAATATGCTCGTGTTTGGGGTCATACAAAATTCGATGGACAGATGGTTCAAAAAGATTATATTTTACAAGATGAGGATGTGGTGGAGTTTCATATCTGAAGGATTCCTATTGTGGTGTCTCTAACGTTTATTTACATCGTCATTGCGGGCTTAAAGGATAAAAAGTGTTGCTGTCGAGTTTTGTAAGTATCTTGTTTTTAAATATATTATGGCTATTTTAGTTATAGTTTGTTAAAGCAGTTCAATAAAGGATGTCAAAAATGCACAAAAACGATGTCC
>JAUWYR010000040.1 GCA_030615745.1 Candidatus Zixiibacteriota bacterium
ACATTGCGGACATCGTTTTTGTGCATTTTTGACATCCTTTATTGAACTGCTTTAACAAACTATAACTAAAATAGCCATAATATATTGAAAAACAAGATACTTACAAAACTCGACAGCAACACTTTTTATCCTTTAAGCCCATTCCGAGCGAAGCGAGGAATCTCGGCAAGAGATTGCCACGCCCTTCAGGCTCGCAATGACAAAAAATCATACTTTTTCAGAGCTCTCGTAAAAAAACCTTGCCTCTCCCCTTTTAAAATATGTATGGACACGAAAAGCTAAATTTTCGGTGGGGCAAGGGTGCTCGACCCATCAAAAAAAATGATAAGCAGAGCTCCTAGGCCCAGCCCTGCCAAAAACACCCCTTTTTATCTCAAAAGCAACATCTTTTTAGTCTTTTTGTAATCCTTTGTTTTTAACCTATAAAAATAGATTCCTATGGCAACGTCTTTCCCTTTTTCATCCTTCCCATCCCAGATAACTTCATAATATCCTGGAATCATCTTTTCATTCATCAAAGTTCTCACCAACTGCCCTCTGATATTATATATTTTTAGGGTTGTGGGGGTGGAACCGTCAACCGTTTCCCGTGAACCGTGAACCGTGAAGGGAATGGTGGTGTGGGGATTAAACGGATTTGGATAGTTCTGATAAAGAACAAAATCTTCTGGCGAATTTTCCATATCTGGTTCTTCCTCTACATCTGTCCAGCTCCACTCAACCACCTTTCCAAAAATATCATAGTCCCCTAAGCGATTATCCTGCCAAACAAAAAAAATTGTTTGACCATCTGTCGTTACCGAGGGCTCCTTCTGTCCAAAAGAACCAGCTTCGCTATTAACTCTGTAATTTCCTCCCTCAGGCTGAGCATCTGAATCATATCTTTGTGCATAAACATCCGAATCACCATTCCTTCTATCCTCCCAGACAATTATAAAACTACCCGTCCCATTCATAGCAACATCAGAGTGTCCTTGATAACAACTACCTGGGTCATCATTTACTCTGAAATTTGGACCCACCCCTTCACCAGACCAATTATAAAATTGAGCATAGATGTCATAATAACTCTCCCTTGTATCCTCCCACACAACCACAAAATTTCCCTTTTTATCTGAATCCACCTCTGGAAAACCTTGATATGAGCCTGAAGTATCATCGTTGATTTTGAAGTTATTCCCCAAAGAATTCCCCAAGGAGTCGAATCGCTGAGCATAAATATCGAAGTCTCCTCCTCTTTTATCCTGCCAGACAACTACAAAGCTACCTGAAGCACTCATAGCAACTGAGGATCGCCTCTGAATGCTATCCGAATCAACATTAACTTTTATATTTGAATTCACCTTGCTCCCTAACGAATCATAGAGTTGCAAAAAAATATCCTGATTTCCATTTCTGTTATCCATCCAGCAAATAACAGAATTAGAGAAGAAGTCACACTCAGGCTCCTGTTGTGTGGAGTTACCTGAATCATCATTTATTTTAAAGTTTGTTGCAATAGTATCACCTGAAAATTCATACAGTTGGGCATAGATATCGTAATTCCCACCTCTTAAATCCTGCCACACAATCAAAAAATGACCAGAAGAATACTTTGCTATGGATGGATTTTTCTGATTTCTTAAAGATTGGTTATTGACTAAAAAATTTTCTCCTGAAAAATCGCCGTCAAAATTGAAACGTTGTGCAAAAATATCGTAATCATTATTTTTAATACCCTGCCAAACAAGAACAAAATTACCAGAAGCATCCACATCTATATCTGGCAACTCATGTTCAGAATTAGCACCATCGCTATTTACCCTGAAATCATCCTTGATCAGATTCTGGGAAACAGTAAAGGGAGCAAAAAAAAGAATATAAAAACAAAAAATTACTAAAAGAGATTTAAAAAGCACTTACCCTCACTTTTTATCCTCAATAAATTTCTTGGCTAAAATTTTTGCCTCCCTTAAAGGCTCAGGTAATCTGAACTTGGTGCAGCATCTTAAAATTATCTCAACTGAACTCTCACAGGAAATCCTGTGACCGGGTGTGACAAAGATCGGCTTGGTGTTATTTTTGCTTCTTAGGACTGCTCCAATTCTTTCACCCCCCTCTTCTCTAAACAAAAAAGAGCCTTTTTCCTTTTCAGTCTCTTTGAAGCTTTTCCACAAAGATCTTTTTGAACAGGCAATAGTTGGAATATCAAACAAAACCCCTAAATGAGATGCCAATCCCAATCCTTGCGGATGGATTATCCCCCTTCCAGGAAAGATCAAAAGGTCTGGTTTTTCAACCTCCTGTAAACAGGATATAATAGAAGGTCCGGAAGAGAACGCAAAGAATCCAGATTTATACGGAAAAGTTGAAAAACCTTCTTTTCTTATCCTTTTTAAGACCTCAAACTTCGGAAATGAAAAGATGACAACTGCTGTAACTATTTTAGCATCTTTTTGAAAAATCATACCCACACCAGCGACCTTCTCTATTTTTTCAAAATCATCTTTTTTTTTAACATATCTTGAAAACTTTTTTTGAATCTTTATCGCCTCATCCAAACTTACATTCCAAGGGTGTTTGAAAACTAAATTCATTTTTTTACTCTGGGAAAAATTAAAAAAGTCCATCCAGCCTTAAAAGCCCTGCATCTTTTGCCATCTTTATAGCGGAAAGAAACTCGTCTTTTGTTATCCTTCTGTTTAAAATAGGAAAGTTTTTAGCTTTAAATTCAGGACGATACTGTTCCATCACATTAACATATGAGTTGGGTGAAAGCTCTTCAGATATAAATCGCATCGCATCTTTTGTCCCTGCCAAATTTTCAGGCAAAACCAGATGCCTGATCAAAAGCCCCCTTTTTGCAATCCCTTTTTCATCAATAACCAGATCACCAACCTGGGTATGCATCTCCTTCAGAGCCTCTTTTACCACAAGAGGATAGTCCTCTGCATTGGAATACTTTTTTGCCACCTTAGGGTCAAAATATTTAAAGTCCGGCATATATATGTCAAAAATCCCTTTTAATATTCTTAAAGTCTCAACAGAATCATATCCTCCTGTATTATAAACCAATGGTAGGTCTAATCCCCCTTCTATTGCAAAGGATAAAGCCTTAAGTATTTGAGGAATCATATGGGTTGGTGTTACAAAGTTGATATTATGACATCCCATTTTTTTTAGCTTGAGCATAATCAGGGCAAGGTCTTTTTCATCCACCTCTTCGCCATATCCCAGATGGCTTATATCGTAGTTCTGGCAGAAAAGACAACCTAAGTTACAATAAGTGAAAAATATCGTCCCGGAGCCAGAATAACCAACCAAAGGGGATTCCTCACCAAAATGAGGACCAAATGAGGAGACCATAGTTTTTACCCCTGTTTTGCAATATCCCTTTTCTCCCTCCATTCGGTTAACTTTGCACTTTCTCGGACAAATATCACAAGATAAAAGCTTTTTGTACAAAAGCTCGATTTTTTCATTTAACTTTTTTTCTTTATATAATCTCAAATAAGCTGGTTCAAATAAGTCTACTTTTTTTTCTCCCAAATTTTATTCTCCTCAAGGATATGCAAAACCCTGAATTCATCCTCATCCAATTTTTGCGCAACAAATCTTCTATGGCATCTCCAGGGGAATTTTTCAGCGCACATAAATACGCAGATTGTTTTAGTGGAAAGTCCTTCTAATTTTTCAATCCCTTTTAAAAACTGCACAGAGTAAGTGTAATTTTTGTAACCCCCTTTTCTGAACCCACCTAAAAGATCACCTAAATAAAGGTAATCTATGTTTTTTTCTCTCAGGATTTTTTCTAAAGTATTTTTTTTGAAATGGTCTAATCTGCTGGTTGGAAATCTTCTTATATCCACAAGAGTCTTTATCCTAAATTTTTTTAACAGGGTTAAAAACTCCTCTTTTTGTCTTGTGGATGAACCTATGCTGTATATTATTTTATTCAATTAAAATCTGAGGCTCAACCTTCCTTTTACAGTTATCACACAATTTTTCAGATTTTCCATCGGTCTCCAAAAGGGAGTTTGTAAAATGCATCACACATCTGGGGTTAGGACAATGCTTCAATCCTAAAAGATGACCCAGCTGATGCACTGCCTCTTTTACCGTTCTGAATAAAAACAATTTTTCATCATCAAACATATCAAGGCTTTGTTGTTTCAGACGATGAAGTGAAAGCACTGCCACCTTTCCGTCGTAATCCGCATCACCGTAAACAAAACCAGCACTTGGGATATAAAGATCCTCGTCCAAAACCCCTAATATTTTCTCACGGGAAGAGGATCTCAAAAGCTCCAATTTATTCAAAATCACCGTGGAATAGTATTGCCCCCTTGTCCTGTTATATGCTTCCTTAGGAATTTTCATTCCCTGAAGGATGTCAACCCCGGTATTGAAAATGGAGACCAAATTTGTAGCCAAACGATTAACCACACCATAGTCCACCTCACCCAAAGGAACTAAAACTATCTTAAATCTTTTTCTGTATACCCTTTTGTGCACGGTCATGCTTTAACTTCGGTATCGACTTCCTTACGTAAAAATGAGAGCACCGCTGCTAAAATACATATCGCTCCTGTTATCAAATATACGTCATGAAATGCATGGGTAAAAGCAAACTTTCCGATATTGGCTTCAGAAATTTTTTGCTGGGAAAAAATCTTAAAATAAAAGCTCTCCCTAATTGTAAATATTGTGCTGGAGATAGCAATCCCAAAGACCATCCCAACATTCCGCATAGTTGCTAAAAGACCACCTGCCAAACTTAAACTATCCTTTTTAACTGAACCCATTATAGCAGAGTTATTAGGAGAGTAAAACATTCCCATTCCTATCCCCAAAATAATAAGTCTTATCACCACATCCCAATAGCTTGAATAGGTTTTAAGACCAATGAAAGAAAAAATAGCAAATCCAGCAACCACCAATCCAAAGGAGGTCAAAAGCTTAGTTCCTATTTTGTCAGATGCCCAACCAGCAAATGGAGCTATTATAGATAAAGTGGCAGGAATAGTGATCAAAATAAGACCCATTTTGGAAGGTGAGACTTCTAAAACCTTAGTGAGATAAAAAGGCATTAGAAAGACCACCGAAAGGTGAGCTAAGTAGGCTAAAAAGATACAAACATTACATATACAAAAAATGTTGTTTTTAAATAGATTTAGATTTATTATAGGTTCTGGATTTTTTGACTCAGTTAAAATAAAAAGGGTGCTGAAAAATAAAAATCCCACAAAAAACCATTGAATTTTAGGTGAGACCCATCCCCAATCTTTTCCATAATTTAAAGCCAAAAGCAAAAGGACCAAGGCAGAGGAGAAAAACAAAGCACCCTTGAAATCGAACCTCCTTCCTGAAAAGATTATCCTTTCTTTTTTGAGTATAAAAAGTGAGAGGAAAAAGCCTAAAACCCCCAAAGGAATATTTAAATAAAATATCCACCTCCAGCTAAAATGTTCCAAAATAAAGCCACCTAAAAGGGGACCACAGGTTAAACCAAAACAGACGATTGTTCCTAAGACTCCCAGAGCTTTACCTCTCTCCTTTTGTGGAAAGGAGGAAGTTATAAGCGCAGCTGAGTTTGAAACTATCATCGAACCACCTATAGCCTGCATCACTCGAAAAACTATTAGCTGGTCAATTCCGAAAGACACAGAACATAAAAAAGTTCCAAAAGTGAAAACCAACATCCCGATAGTGTAAATTATTTTGCGTCCAAATATGTCTGATAATTTGCCAAATACTAAAAGTAGACTGGAGGCTGTCAAAAGATAAGCCATAACAACCCAGGCAACGCTGGATAATTTGATTCCGAAATAAGAAGCGATCGATGGCAAAGAGATATTGACGATGCTGGAGTTCAAAGTTCCTATAAAAACTCCAACACCCACCACAAGCATCACCCACCACTTCCGAGAATGACTGTCCTCAAAGGGATTCAAACGCATTAAAAAAGTTTTCTATCTTTGAAATGAAGACACAAAAAAATTGTTACAGAGCTTTACAGAGGTCTCTGAAAAAATCGTATTGTTAACGCTTTGTCATTGCGAGGAGTCCCGTCTTTGGCGGGACAACGAAGCCCCGCCAATGGCGGGACCACGCCCTTCGGGCTCGCAATGACAAAACACATACTTTTTCAGAGCTCTTTTACAAAAACTTTGACTAAAGCACAATTTATCATAATCTTATTTTTCGGGGTGTCAATCTTTTTATTTTATTACTTTCTCTCGAAATAAGGCAAAACAACTGAGTTCTTAGAGCCTCTCATATTCTTTCAAAGTTGATTTAAAAAAATACATTTGAATTCCATTTTAACAAAGCTTTTTGATACTTCCCGAATTCAAAGCTTTTCGGGATATAATTTTGATTAGTAGATGAGATAAGAAAACAACATTGTGCTAGGCAGATTAATTGAAAAATTCTGGCTAAGAGGAAAGTTGTGCAAGCAAAGCAGCGCCTATAAATCCAGCATCATTTTCCAATTTTGCCTTGACAACATTTAGATTTTTGGATGCAACTGGATTTGCTCTTTTGGTTACCTCTTTTTCAATCTTTTTTATAAATTTCATCCCTGCTTCTGCAACTCCACCACCTATTACAACCACCTCGGGATTTAAAAGATTTACCGCCGACCCAATAGCAGTTCCTAAATAAACACAAGTCTCATTCACAATCTTTGTGCACAATCTATCTCCCTTTTTCCATAGATCGAAAATACGTTTAGTTGAAATCTTATTTAAATTCCCATTAACCATTTTATATAACAGTAAGTTTTTATCCTTGTCTAAAAGCTTTTTTGCTTTTTTAACCATAGCTCTGGCTGATGCATACATCTCAACACAGCCAATATTTCCGCACCTGCATTTTATCCCATCATAAAAGATACTTGTGTGTCCGAACTCCGCACCGGCAAAAAAAGACCCTCTGAAAAGTTTCCCATCAATTATGATTCCACTGCCGATCCCTGTTCCAATGGTTAAACATAAACAATTTTTATATCCCTTGGCTGCCCCAAACTTATGCTCAGCTAAAGCCATCAAATTAGCGTCATTATCCACATAGATAGGACAATGAAAATCTTTTTTAAGTTCAGCTTTGATCTTCACATTCTTTAATTGAGGAATGTTGGGAACCATATCCATAATTACCCCTTTTTCAACATTAACTATGCCAGGGCAACCTATCCCAATACCTTTTATCTTTATCTTATTTTTTCTCGAATAATAAAGAAGTGAACTTATCGCTTTTTTAATATTTGAAAGGATGACATCTTTTTTAAGGTTTGCTCTTGATGGGATTATTCCTTTAGTTACTATTTCTCCTTCTGAGGAGACAATCCCATATTTTATATTAGTGCCCCCCAAATCAATGCCGATATAGTAGTTTTTCAACTGACTTTTCCTCACAAATTTTAGGCTTTAAATCAAGCTTTTAATATCTTAATTTTTTTTAGTTCGTCAATTTATAAAACCTATATAGTTCGAACCTATCTTCTCCTTTATATTCTTAGAAAATAAATTTTCTAAGAGAGATAGAATAAATAATTTTTTTCTTCGGTCGTACTCTTATTTTCTTTCTGTGGATAATATAAAAAGCAAGAAAGTTTTGTCAATTAAAATGAAATTGGGGTAATGTCAGAAATTTCATGTAAATTTATTTAAGGGTAATATCTCTATTTTATTTTTAATTACGTTTCTGAGCTTATGCAAATAGTAGCCTGGCTTGCCCGACCAGTGAATTCTCCCCTCCTCTCCATTATATCTTTAACCGTAAACCATATCTGTCGCATAGGTTGTACCTCCTTCCTTCAAGTTTATGCCTTTCTAAGGAGATATACCCTATCACTTTTTATGCAATCACAAATTTACATAAGATTTACTACCAATTGCATTGACATCCTCGTAGAAATTTGTTGACAAAACTTTGTTAAATTTTATATTATATAAAAGATTCCGTTTATGCCAATATATTGAGATTATCTACTTTTTCAAAGGAGCTTTTATGAAACTAAAAATTTCCACTTTATTATTATTTATACTTATATTACCTCTACTTCTAACCTGTTCCACTGAAAAGAAAGATATCGTGGTGATCTATACCTCGTTAGATCAAATCTTCTCTGAGCCGATATTAAAAGAATTCGAGTCAAAAACTAAGATAAAGGTGAAAGCAGTCTATGATACCGAGGCAGCCAAAACCACTGGTTTAGTCAATCGTCTGATTGCTGAAAAAAGTAATCCACAAGCTGATGTCTTTTGGAATTCCGAGGTAGGGCGAACTATAATTTTAAAGAGGAAAGGGGTTTTGGCTCCTTATAGATCTCCATCGGCAAAAGATTTACCAGACCAATTTAAAGACAAGGAGGGTTATTGGGTAGGGTTTGCGGCTCGCGCCAGGATTCTTATTTATAATTCCAATCTGGTCAAACCCGAAGATGTGCCCAAGTCAATTTTTGAGCTGACTCAGCCCAAATGGAAAGAGAAAGTAGCTTTAGCTAATCCACTCTTTGGCACCACTGCTACTCATACGGCAGCTTTGTTTTTAGCACTTGGTGATGAAAGAGCAAAAGAATTCTTTGAAAATTTGAAAGAAAATAAAGTAGTTATAGTGCCCGGTAATTCAACCTCAAAGGACAGGGTCAGTGAAGGAGAGTTAATGATCGGCTTCACCGATACAGACGATGCTAACATAGCTATCCAGGCAGGGAAACCTGTAGGAATTATTTATCCTGACAAGGATGGAATAGGTACTTTACTGATTCCCAATACAGTAGCACTGATCAAGAATGGTCCAAATCCGGAGAATGGAAAGAAGCTCATAGATTTCCTGCTAAGTGAGGAGGTCGAGAGCAAGTTAGCCTTTTCCAAATCTATTCAGATTCCTTTAAGGGAAGATGTCAAAAGGCCGTCCCATATTCCGAGCTATAAATCGATAAAAACCATGACAACAGATTTTGAAAAAATTGCAGAACAAATGGAGAAAACCGCTCCATATCTGCAAAAGTTATTTATTGAATAAAATTATGAAAGGAGGAAGTGCAAGAAAATTTAAATTTGCTGTTTAAGTAGAGTTTGGAGAATAGTATAATTTTCGACCGTAAACCCAAAGGAGAAAGGGTAAAATGAAAAACAAAGCAGTTCTTTTGCTGGTCTTATCTCTCTTTGTCGTGTTGACTTTCCCAAGCTTAACCTGGGCAGTTGATACAAAATTGCCTTCAGAAGGAGAGTTTAACAACGAAGAGGAGGGAGAAAAAGTCTATATTTTAGAACCAATAATAGTCACTGCAACCCGAACCGAAAGAGAAGTGTTTAATATTCCCAAAGCTGTGACCTTGGTAGAGACACGTGAGATAGGTAGAAAAAATAATCTTTCAGTATTAGATGGGTTAAATGACAAGATAGGAATTTGGGTTGAGAAGAGAACCACTACAACAAGTGATCTGGTAATAAGAGGTATGTCCGGTTTCAATATCTTAGCATTAATAGATGGCAACACTTTAAGTACCTTATGGGGTGAAGGAGGAGTAGCCGGTGATGATATGTATGGAAAAGTTGACGCTGATAACGTTGAGCGCATAGAGGTGGTCAAAGGTCCTACTTCTGTTTTATATGGATCCAACGCTTTGGCTGGGGTTATAAACTTTATTACAAAATCTTCACCATATGATTTCACCGAGGAAGGGACCAGACTTGGTGCACTGACCAAACTTTCCTTCGCAAGTGCAGCCAGAGAAAAGAGAATAAGAACTGAGGTTTATGGGGCTACTCCAAATTTTAGATTTATTGTAGGCACCTCCTATCGAGATGTGGAAGATGCGAGAGGAGGAAGAGGCATAGGTTTACAAGTTCCAACCAGTGGTGAGGAGTTAAATTGGGACTTTAAAGTGGAATTTCGCCCTAAGTTGTCACATACACTCGAATTTTCCTTTCAGAATATAAACAGGGACGAGTTGTATCGGTTCTATCGCCCCACCCAGACCAATTTTAATGATAGAACAGGAGCATCCCTCAAATATAAGGGCTCAAGGATTTTTTCCTCCACTGATAAATTGAATTTCACCCTTTATTATCAGTATAAAAAAGATACCAGAAAATGGTTCGAAACAATAGAAAAAATCAAAGAAAAAGAAACGGGTTGGGCAATCACCAAAACCTACTGCTCGGACCTACAATGGAGCAATCTTTTTAAAGGGAATCATCTGTTTACCTCTGGAGTTCATTTTGAACTGGATGATGGAGAAGACCCTGATGATGAGCAGTTTACCCACAGAACGGAAACTGGCACAAGAAAAGATGCGCCCGATTCCTACTGGACAAACTATGCTCTATACCTCCAGGACGAATGGAATCTTTCCTCCCGTTTACAAATCACTCTGGGAGCAAGATGGGACAGATTTAATTTTGAATCAAGATTGGATTCTTTGTATCAACCCCTTGGTGATGTTGATCCTTCTATTGATAAAATAAACGAGAGTGAGGATGCTCTGACTGGAGGAGTGGGTATATTATATGGTATAACCGATAATATTAATCTTTTCACTAATCTTAGCCGAGGGTTCAGGCAGTATGCGCCGGTATTTGGTATCAAAGAGCATGCCTACGGCATCCAAGTTCCCAGTGGGCTTTTAGACCCTTCAGTTAGCTTGAACTCTGAGTTTGGAGTTAAATTCAGAAGTAACAGATTGAGAGGAAGCTCGATTATCTATTACACTGATTTGAGAGATTTACCGGTTGTCCTTCCTGGAACTTTTCAGGGTAAAGATTGGTATGATTGGAATAACAACGGTACACCAGATCCAGGAGAGGATGTTTACGTGACACAAAGCGCTGCAAAAGCATATGTTTATGGAATAGAGATAGAAGGCGAATATAGCATTGGATCAGGCTGGTCTTTTTATGCCGGGTTTAACTGGAACTATGGAAAGGATATAACAAATGATGAACCGCTGAGACACACGGTGCCTGCATGGGGGCTTGTCAAGTTAATATGGGATGAGCCTGAAACCCATAAGATCTGGTTGGAGCTTACAGCAGAAATGGCAAGTAGTTTCGATAGAATTCCCTCGGATCGGATTTATAAGGACCCGGGATACCGAGTGGACCCACAGGATATGAATTCTCCGCTCATAGGACCTAACGGAGAGGTTCCGGGTTGGATCATATTCAATTTAAGAGGAGAATACCTTTTGAACAAAAATGTTAGGATAAATTTTGCAGTTGAAAACTTCACCAACGAGGCTTACAGAAGAGTGCACAGCAGATGGGATGCGCTGGGAGTCAATTTTATTTTAGGGCTAACGTTTACAATTTAGGGCCACTATCTTAGTTAAGGTAGTTAGCAAAGATCAATATTTTTTAAAGTAATGCTCCGGCTGGATGTTATGCGTATGCATTCATACGAATCATTCAGCCGGACCGGAAGACGGATGATAACATCCGTCCAAGAGCAAGTAAGCAAAAGATCAATATTTTTTAAAGTAAAAAGATGCATAATAGACTTGTTTACATCGTAGCTTTAGCCCTATTTTGCATTATTGTGCTTGCTCCCATCCTGTCAATGTTTCTCGATTCATTTATGGTCGAGGGGAAACCTTCGTTGAGTAATTATTCAGAAGTCCTGAAGGAAAAAAGACAAATAGGATTATTGGTAAACAGCTTAATTCTCGCAATTGGAACCACTTTTTTCTGCCTTCTGATAGGGGTCCCTTTAGGTTTTTTGATCAATCGAACCAATATCCACCTTAGGAATCACTTCAGTTATCTTTTCTTAGCTCCATTGGTAATTCCACCTTACATAAGCACAATTGCCTGGATTCACCTTTTAGGAAGTAAGGGGATTCTTAATATCTATTTGATGAAGCTTTTTTCGGTGACCGAACCTTTTTTCACCATTTATGGATTCTTAGGTTCAATTTTTGTATTAACCCTTTCCTACTTTCCCTTTGTTACTTTGCTTACTATCACCGGGTTAAAATCCTTTGATAGAAGATTGGAAGAGGCAGCTGAAATCAGCCATGGTAGCTGGGATATAATGAAGAAAATAACTCTCCCTTTGATTTATCCCTATATTTTTTCGGCTGCTATTTTCGTCTTCATATTTTCAATCTCGAATTATAGCGTACCTGACCTTCTACGAGTAAATGTTTATCCGGTAGAGATTTTTATTCAGTTTAGCGCTTACTATAACCATGCAAAAGCTACTGCTTTGTCCATTCCGTTGATTTTGATATTATTTTTCTTGATTGCATTGCAGAGACGCTATATGGGCAACAAATCGTATGTAACTGTTGAGACGAGTTCCAGAGAGGTTAAAGTTAGGGATCTGGGATGGTGGAAAGGAATAGCTTTTGCTTTTGTGCTCTTGATTATTTTTCTATCTGTTTTGGTACCGATATCAGACCTCATTTTCACCTCCAGATCTATTAACGCATATGTAGTGGCATTTAAGACAGCCCATCCACAGATTATTAACAGCTTCATTCTGGCTTTTTCAGCAGCAACTGTTATGGTGATTTTAGCTTTTATAGTTTCTTATATTACCGAGAGGGCAAAGAAGGTTTTAAAAGGGAGCTTAGATTTTGTTTCCCTTTTGCCTTTTGCTATCCCTGCTACTATTTTCGGTATTGGATTGACAGCAACTTGGAACACTCCCTCGACAAAATTTATATATGGGACTTCGTTAATCATAATATTTGGATACGTGGCCAGGTTCATACCTTTCGTCATTAGAACAATTGGCTCCAACATCAAACAGATAAAAGTGGGATTAGAAGAAGCGGCGCTAATATCTGAACCATCTTGGGCAAAAAGAATCTTAAAAGTGGTCGCTCCTCTTTCCAAGTCGGGAATCTTAGCTGGATGGGGAATAGCCTTTGTTCTCTCCATGGGAGAGTTAGCTGTTACTCTTTTAGTTACCCCGGCTGGAGAAGCCACCCTGCCTATAAGAATTTATACCCTTATGCATTATGGAGCCCAACAATTAGTAGCTGCGTTATGTATCATATTGGTCTGTGTAACCCTCCTTCCGATCATATCCATTGTTCTGATCGGAAGGTTAAGTCGAGTCCAGATCGCAATTAAATAATGAGGAGAGCCTTTGCTAAAGATAAAAGAACTTACCAAAAAGTTTGACAGTCTGGTGGCAGTCAACAGAGTTTCCTTGGATTGCAAAAAGGGTGAAACCCTAACTGTGCTTGGACCTTCAGGATGTGGCAAGACTACTTTATTGCGGCTGGTAGCAGGCTTTGAAAAGCCGGATCAGGGCGAAATCCTTTTAAATGGCGAAGTTGTTAGTCAACCGAATAAAATAATAGCGCCAAACAAAAGGGATTTGGGTATGATATTTCAGGATTTAGCCCTCTGGCCTCACATGACTGTAGAGCAGAACATCGAATTCAGCTTGAGGTCAAAAAGAATGAACAAAACTGAAAGAAAAAAAGAAGTTAAAGAGATTTTGGAAAAAATTAATTTAGAAGGATTCGAGAAAAGATATCCAAACAAGCTCTCTGGTGGAGAACAACAAAGAGTTGCTTTAGCCCGAAGTCTGGTTTCAAAACCGAAACTATTGCTGATGGATGAGCCCTTAAGTAGCCTGGATTCTATACTAAAAGGAGAACTCATCCAGTTGCTCACTTCTTTAAAAGATCAACTTGAATTGACAATGGTTTATGTCACTCATGATCAAGAGGAAGCAAAAAGCGTAGCTGACAGAATTGCAGTGATGAACTGCGGGAGAATTGAACAAGTCGGCACTCTCGAAGAGATAAGGTCCGATCCAACAAACAAATTAGTGAAAGATTTTCTTAATATTCATACAAAACCAAGATCTTTCAGATTGGAGGGTTGATATGCAAAGATTCTTTATACTTTTTTTAGGTTGTTTGTTTTTTCTAACACTATCCATTTCAAATGCTGAAGAATGTCACCTTTACTCTACCTGGGATTCGATGGAAACTGATAAACTCGCCTCAGCTTGGTTAATAAAAAGATTTGTAGATGAAAAGGCGGAGTTTAAATTCTATCCAGTAGGTGAGTTGATTTCAGAGGGAGTTCCTTTTGATACGCCCGATGCAGAATTGAGACGCTATCGTAATATGTCGACTTTTGAAGCCATATTGAAAAAATATCAGATTGAAGATAAATGTTTAACAAAAATCGCTGTGGTAACGCATTTCTTGGAGATAATTTCCTGGCGAAAAAAAATGAAAGGGGAACACAAAAAGATAGATGAGACTATTAAAAAAATAATAAAGTCTTCTGAATCCAAAGAGGAGTGTTTAGAAAAAAGTATTGCATTTTTTGACAACTATTACGATAGTCTAAAAACAGCCGAAGAAGATAAAGAAAAACCAGAAGAAGAGAAAGAAGAAAAAGACAAATCTAAGAGTTAATATCAAAAAGAGATTGAACCATTTTCCCTTATTTTTTTATTGTTCTTTTTTGTTTAAATTGACTCAGAGCGAACACGCAAGTCCTGCTCGAAGATTACCTTTATCGCAAATATTGATGGTGATGGAGATTTTTTCATAATTAACGACTGTTGCACAAGATTGGAGCGTTTGCCGAAAACCCCTTGTGACGAAAAATCGCCCTCTTTTTCGCCTGACTGAAAGCAAATAGTGTATGGTGTCAATGACGGAAATGTCTTAGACGAGAATGTCTTTATCCATAGCCAAAATCCAAACCTCCCCATGAGTGAATACAATCTAGGTGACTCGCTCAGGTATGAAAAAATAGTAACCTGGGAGAAAATATCAGAGGTAAACTTAAGACAAAGGAGAATCAGTGGCATTTGCCACCGAGAATAAACCTTTTACAAGACTTTGGGATGCCAGTGGTTAGAAAACTTCTTTTTTCTCTGATGAATCATTAATAAATCTTTTTTATCTCCACCCCGGTATAATAATGCTTTAAGATCTCCTTGTAGGAAAACCCTCTTCTTGCCATCCCAATAGCACCGGTCTGGCACATCCCCACACCATGACCATTCCCTTTCCCTTTTGCTATAACAGTATCTATCTTTCCTTTTTTGTTTTTTTTCAGCTCCAATTCAAAAAAGGTGCTCGGCAAAATCTGGGTGGAATCAGATGCATCTCTTAAAACCCATCTTATATCATCTTTTGAAACATAATAAGTCTCAAATTCAGTTCTGAGACATAACTTTTCAACTCTTTTAGAAGAAGTTCTTTCAATTATCTGTAAATCAATCAGTTTTCCTATCTTATTTTCTAAAAGATCAAAAAAGTCTTTAAGGGAAAACAAAAGCACTCTCTCCAAATCTTTTATTTTCCACACTCTTTCCCACTCATATCTTTTATACCAGCTGCAAAAATCTTTGTCATCTACTTTTTTCAAATAGATCTCCTCAAATTTGCTCCAGACATCTTCTATGTTTTCAGTGCTTCCACCACAACAGGCATGATAGTAGGCTTTGATGATATCACCATCTTTGGTTATCACCTCCCCTTTGGTTCTTTCAACAGCGATATTAACCACAAGATCTTCTATCTCCATTCCAGAATAGAGCTGGTCTATGATCGTTGATTCCAGATGATACTCTTTTTCAGAGTTTCGCTCTGTTTTAAAAAGTGCATAAGTCCGAGATGCTATCGCCTGTGCCTTTAACGCTTCCAACTCAAAAAGACCTTGATTTCCCATCTCAGCTGGAACGACACCTTTGAGATAATCTTCGATATATACTAAGTTCAAAACAAAGATTAAGTTATCTTTTTTACTCAAGTTTACCTCCAGAACTCCACGAAATCCCTTTTTATTCAAATAAAGCCAGAAATTTTCTTTTTGTGGAATAAAAAAGATTTTATCCAAATTTCTCTGGATTACCCTTCCTTTATTTTGACAAAGAATTAATCCTTCTTCTGAGACTTTGACCATTATGGATGCAGAAGAATAGAAAAAAACATCCTTTTTATCTTTCGAAACACACTTGATAGAGAATGAGCCTTCTGGACTGATTAAAACTTCATCTTCAGTCTCAAAGATCTTAACCTTAAGGTATGGTTTTTTGAGCTCTAAAGACAAAGCCTCTTTTTGTTCCCTTACTACTTTTTGACAGGAAAAAAAACCACAAAAAAACAATAAAATAAATGATATTGACCGAAAATTTTTTATCAAAAAAGACATATCCTTCCCAAAACGCTCTCTTTTTTCGCACCTGTTACTCTTTTTATATTTCCGGGTTTTCCCTTTATCGCAAGATAGGCAAATAAGGCAAAGACCAGAGCCTCAACTGAGTCCGGATTGTATCCAAAAACTTCAGAGGTCACCACCTCGATCGGCTCAAATAATTGTTTAAGCCTTAAAGTAAAGTATCGGTTATGTGCTCCACCCCCGGTGATAATTAATCTTTGAATTTTTTGTTTAGTTTTAACAAACCTCAAAAAACTCTCCCAAATCGTCTGAACCACAAGCTCTGATGCAGTCCTGACCAAATCCTCAGGCTTTAAGTGATATTTTTTCCCTAACCTTTCAATTCTTTTTATATATTCTTCACCGAACTTTTCCCTGCCTGTGGATTTGGGAGGTCTTTTATTAAAATAACTATCTTTTTTCAAAGAAGCCAAAAGCCTTCCCTCCACCTTGCCTGAAAAGGCGATTCTGCCATCTTTGTCAAATTTCTTTCTGAAATATTTCTTCACCAAAAAGTCAACTATTATATTTGCTGGACCAGTATCAAAGCCCCAGACATCTTTAATCTTTTGAGTTCCTAACAAAATTGTTAAATTAGCAATTCCCCCTAAGTTCAAAACCGCCTGGGGTGTGTTGAGTTTGTTAAAAAGCAAAAAATGAGCAAAAGGCGAAAGCGGAGCACCCTCCCCACCAGAGGCTATATCTGACCTTCTGAAATCCCCTACTGTTATAACACCGGTTTTTAATGCTATAACAGATGGGTCTCCTATCTGATAGGTCGCTTTTATCTTTTTACCTAAACAAAAAAAGGGGTCTGAAAGATGCCTTATTGTCTGACCATGAGAACCGATAAGATCGATCTTTTTCATATCGTAGCCAAGATCTTTTACCAAATTAATTGCAGAACGAGCAAAATGCCTTCCCAAAGCCATATCCAGCCTTAAAATCTCATCTAAATTCTCGTAAGTTGGATCAGATACCTCCAATATCTTTTTTTGAACATCTTTTGAAAAAGGATAGGTTTTAAATGCCAGCTGTTTCAGTCTTATCCTCTTATCAAAACCAGAAATCTCAACTAAGCAGGCATCGACCCCATCAGCAGAGGTTCCTGACAAAAGTCCTATCACATTAAGTTTTTTCTTTTTTATAAGGGAGGCTAATTTATTCATCTTGGTAAAAATTTTTCTATCCAAATCTCTTGATGCTTCCGCAAAAAGCTAATCTTTTTTTCTTCTCCAAAATTATTTTCTCAACTCTTTTAGAAAAAGAAGTCTTATCTATTTTTTCATCAATCAGAAGTTTTTTGAAGTATTCCAACAAAGAATTTTGTTTTTCAAACTCCTCGCACAATAAGATTAAATCATGCCCGGCTAAAAATGCTTTATAAAATCCAAAGTTTAACTCAGAGCTTTTCTTAATAGCTCCCATGCCCATATCGTCAGTGAGCACAAGACCATCGAATTCTAACTTTCCTTTTAAAATATCTGAACAAATCTTTTGCGAGAAAGTAGAGAAATCTTTTGAATCCAGGTTAGGGCAAAAAACATGAGAGGTCATAATAAGCCTCACTCCGCTTTTTATCGCTTCTTTGAAAGGAAGAAAATCGATCTCCTCGAATCTTTTTTTAGAGTTATCATTTGTTGGAAGTTCTTTATGGGGATCAGCTTCAATATCACCTATTCCTGGGAAATGTTTGGCACAGGCTAAAACCTTCTCTGAGTGAGTCGCATCTATTGCAATTTTGGAAAAAGAAGCTACTTTATAAGAATCTGAGCCAAAAGACCTCTCACCTATAACCTCGTTTTTTGGATTGGTCAAAACATCAACCACCGGTGCTAAATTTACGTTTATCCCGAGTTTTTTTAAATTTCTGGCAGTTTTTTTATAAGCAAAATACAACCCCTCCCTATCCTCTTTTTCACCAAAATACAGGTTAGAGGGGAAAATTGGGAAGTCTTTTGTGATGCGGTTTCTCTCTCCTCCCTCCTGGTCTATCATAATAAATGGTGGTATATCTGATAAAGACTTAAGTTCAGAACACAAATCTTTAATCTGAGCAGAAGACTCGATATTTCTTGAAAAAAGGATAACACCAACTATTTTATTTTTTTCAAAGAATTTTTTAAAATCAGAAGATAAGCTTTTCCCTTCAAATCCGAAAATAAAGATCTGACCTAAAAAATTCTTTTTACTTTTTTTCATTGACAAAGAAGGCAAAAAAAATTTACAAAGTGCACACTAAATTTTTACCTTTTCCTTTAGCTATATAAAGTGCCTGATCCACTTTTTTTATAAGCTCCTCCTGAGCTTCCGCATCCACCGGATAACTTGCAACACCTAAACTAACAGTTAAAAAAGTCTTGGTTGAACCAGTCTTATCCTTAAAAGTGGTAGATTCAATCTGATAACGAATCCTTTCTCCAATACGTTTAGCATCAATTTTTGTGGTTTGAGGCAAGATGACCACAAATTCCTCTCCCCCATACCGAGATAAAATATCCACCTCCCTTATACAAGAGCTTATAACAGAAGACAAGGTCTTTAACACAAAATTCCCGAAAAGATGTCCATAAGAATCGTTACATCTTTTGAACCAGTCAATGTCTATCATCAGAAGAGAAAGAGGTTGATGATAGCGTTTAGCCCTTTTCAATTCACCGGTAAGTTTTTTTGTAAAATAACGAAAATTGTATATCCCTGTGAGCTCATCTATAATTGTTAACTCCTCTGTCTGTTGGTGAAGCATCGCATTTTCGATCGCCATAGCAGCAGAGGAAGCTAAAATCGAGAAGACCCTTTGGTCAGCTTCTTTAAAAGCGCCTATTTTTTTCGACTCGGCATCCAAAACCCCCACCACCTTACCCCTCGAGATCATGGGAACAGCCATCTCCGATCTTGCATCCTCCAGACCTGGAACATACCTTGGATCTGTTCTCACATCGAAAATCCTTACCCCCTTTCTGCTCTTAACTACTGAGCCGGTTATGCCAGTTAAGGGAATCTTTTTAGGTGGGTCAAATTTGAATTTCTTCTCCAGCTCGAATTTAGCTTTTAACAAAAGGCACTCCTTTTCTTTATCAAAAAGGAGAACTGAAAGGGATTGAAATCCCAATATATCCTTAGCAATCCTCAAGATCTCATCTAAGACCTCTTCTAAGTTATAGATTTCGCCTAAAGCCCTGGAGGTCTCGTAAATCGTCTCTATCTGAACCTGAGTCCTCTCGAGTTCCACTGTCCTCTGGTTTAACACATCTAAAGTTTTAAAGAGCCTTCTCTCTGATACCTTGATGAACTTCGAGGCCATTCCAAAGATTATGGCAAAAAGCCAGAGGAAAGAAACCCTCACCATCAAATCTCCAGCGAAAATCTCTTTACCCAAAAGCATTATCAAACCTAGGTAAGAAAGGGAGGCAAGAAAGGTTAAAAAAAGACCTCCTCCAAAACCCAAATAGTAGGAGCCAATAGAAACGCTTAAATAATAGAGCAGATAAAAATTGCTTTGTGCTTTCCCTGTAAAAAATATCAATGCGGTTATAAAAATTATGTCAAAAATGAAATTGAAGAAGAAAAGTTTCTCTAAAAGAATTTTTCTTTTTCTGGATAGGTAAAAAAACAAACCGAGATGTAAAAGAAAAAAAGAAGCCAATATCCAGGCATAAACTGTGGTATATTCTTTTGGAGCAAATGCCAGCCAAAAACAGACCCCCAAAAAAATCAAGCCTCTGCCCAAAAGCAATATATTTGTTGGCCAGGACCAAAGCTTAGATTCGGAATTTTCTGAGTGCACTTTCATCACCACTTTTTATTTTTATCGGCAGAAGGATTAAATCCAAAACCACCCATCTTTTTTCTCTTCAGAATCTCCAAAACTGTCTTTATTGCAAGATAAGTAACTCCTGAGGATAAAACCAAAAGCAAAATATCTGTTGTTATCAAAGTTAAATTTTTCTGGGGTAGATATTTTTTAAAAAGGAGGATAAAAAGGGATGCGGTAGTGGTCAAAAGCATAAAAACTGCAGGAATAAGTGTAAACCAATTCTTTTTCCCTTTCAGGTAAAGCCATGTGGACACAGCTATAAGGGTCAATGCGGAAAGGAGCTGATTGGCGGTTCCGAATATCGGCCATAAAGCCACGAATGTGTTGAAATAAGCTAAAAGCCACATCAGTGCGCAAGCCAATCCTGAGTTCACCCAGTATATTTTTAAAAGTTTGGGGACTTTCTTGAATATTATGTTCCACAACTCCTCAAAAAGATACCGGTTTAATCTCACCGCGGTGTCGAGTGTGGTTATGACAAATCCCTCAACCATAAGTATTCCAAATACACAACCTAAAGCCAAGGGAATAGATAATGAGTTCTGCAAAAGTTTTCCCACAGCTAAGGAGAATGCTAAAATAGGATTGGAAAGACCCGCTTCAGGCCAGACAATCGATTTATATTCGGAAAAAGTGAAAACGCATCCTATTGCTAAAAGAACAGAGAGTGCTAAGACAGACTCTAAGATCATCCCATTAAATCCGATTTTTTTCGCATCGGTCTCCTTTGAAAGTTGCTTGCAGTCAGTCCCGGTTGTTACTAAAGCATGAAATCCTGAAATGGCTCCGCATGCTATTGTGATAAAAAGCATGGGCCAGACAAATCCCAAATTTTTTATCCCTTCAGCCAAATTGAAAGCTGGCATTTTCAAACTCAACCCTCCAAATCCACCAACAAATAAGGAGAAGACCAGACCTAAAATCCCCAAATAGAGTATCTGGACATTGACGAAATCTCTCGGCTGAAGGATCATCCATACCGGGGCACCAGATGCAAATAAAACATAAAAAGATAAAATGACCATCCAGGTCTCAGGAGAAAGGGTTATTGGATGAAGAATCCCAACATAAATTGAGACAAAACAAAGTATAGCGGCAAGTATATATGCTTTGTAAATTTTAACTTTTCTTTTATACAAAAGGTAACCTAAAAATGGAGAAAAGAAAGTTATGATAACCACAGACATCGAAGCAATTCCACCGATAATACCTAAGACCTCCCCTTTTTCTGAAACCTCAGTTTGCAAAAGTGTCTGGTCAGGTGGAAGTCCCAATTTATCCAAAGGCCACATAGAGGTCAAAGAGGTGGCTGTGGCTCTGAGAAATGAGGAGGTCACCAAAACTATCATAACAATGGTAAAAAGGATGAAAAGGACAAAACCGACATTACCTAAAGTTTTTCTGGCTATCTCAGCCATAGATTTCCCCCCTTCTCTTATGCTAACAAAAAGGGAGGTGAAATCGTGAACCGCTCCTATAAAAACACCACCTACAACAACCCAGAGCCAGCCGGGAATAAATCCGTATAATATCCCCATTGTAGGACCTATAATAGGACCTGCTCCAGCAATACTTGAAAAATGATGCCCGAATAAAATATGAAGCTTGGCTGGAACATAATCCTTTCCATCATATCTCTTTACAGCTGGAGTAGTTTTTTTCGGATCCTCTCCTAACTTTTTGGCAATATATCTTGAGTAGAAGCGAATGGCTAAACCAAATACCAATAAAGCTGAAAGAAAATAGAATAAGATGTTCATCGCAAATCCCCTTTTTTCACTTAAAAGGAACTTCTGGACAGAAATCTTTAAGGTAGCATCTTTTGCAGCAAGCCCATCTTAAAAATAGCTTGCTCAAAAACCAGAGTAAAATGAAGGCACAAAACAAAATTAAATACTTGAGATTTCTTTTAATCAAAAGTTCAAAAAAAACTAAAGCTCCGGGTAACATCCATAAAGGATAGGTTAAGATATAAAAGGGAGATTTTTTCACGTAGTCGCGCTCATCTTTTTTCTCAAAAAGACAAGCGGAGACTTTTCTCCACAAAGTATTGCAGAATCTTCCATAATAGAAGCAGTGAACACATCTGGATAAAGGTAAAACCAGAGTTAAACAAAAAATACCATAAAGAACCCAAAGGTAAGCGAAAACTTCTTTAAAATCTAAAAGGATATAAAGACCGAGTATAAAAAAAGAGAAAAGAAAAATCAAGCGTAGAAAATTTATAAACCAAGGATAGTTCTTATAATAAAAAAAGCTCTGTTCTTTGTTTTCTCGATCCATTCGAAATTTTATTGTCAAAGCCTTTAATTTTTTTATATTAATAAAAATTTAATTCGAAACCAAGAGAAAAATTTAAACGTAATCTAAAATAGAAAAAGGAGGAAATGTGGATAAGAAATTAATCTTTTTTATCGCACTAAGTTTATTTCTTTTTTTATTGGTAAGTGGACTCTCTTTTGCAACTGAATTTAAATCTGGTAGGAATATCTTCGTCCGTCAGACAAAAACAATCGAAGATGACTTAATCATAGCTGCAAATAATGTAAGAATCGGTGGAGTGGTGCAGGGGGATGTCATTTTTGGTTCCCGTTCCTTAGTCCATAATGGAAAAATCACCGGGAGCTTAAATGGTGCCTGCCAGAATGTGCGCATATTAGGTGAGGTTAGGGGGAGTGTAAGAGCGTTCTGCCAGAACAACAACATAGAAGGCACCATAGGAAGAAATCTGATTAACTTCTCCCAAACCCTGAACATAAGGCATAATGGCAAAATCAACGGGGATGTTACTTCTTTTTGCGCGGAGATGACAATAGATGGTGAGGTGGGAAGAAATGTGAAATGTGGAGCTGGAACTGTGATAATCTCTGGAACGATCCATGGAGACGTTGACCTTGAGGCTGATGAGATCTCCATTATGCCCACTGCCAAAATATTAGGGAATCTCAAATATAAGAGCCGAGAAGAAGCAAGGGTCGAACAAGGCGCCCAGATCGCAGGAGAGGTAGAATGGATTAAATTAGAGCCTAAGGAGAAAGAGAAAAAAGGATTTCTCACCACAAAAAATATAATAATTAAGCTTCTCTTTTTGTTAGCTGCTATTGTTACTGGTTTGATCTTGTTAGGTATCTCCAAGAATTTTGTAAGGGGAGCTAAAAGGGCGGTAACTGAATCTTTTCTAAAATCTTTAGGTTTGGGCTTTATCTGCTTAATCTGCATTCCCATAGCAGTTGTGATTTTATTGATAACGGTTATAGGAATTCCCGTAGCAATAATTAGTTTATTCGTCTATCTGATTTTATTCTATATTGCCAAAATCTTTGTTGGAATTGCTTTTGGGGAAAAGATTTTGACCGGATTTAAAAAGGGCAAAGAGGCGCCTTTAGGCTGGTCCCTGGTAGTTGGTCTTATAATAATAAACATTTTGACCTCAATCCCTTATTTAGGCTGGATTGTTTATCTTGCAGTACTTTTCATCGGTTTCGGAGCCGCCCTTTTAGCTCGAAAGCATCTATTGGCCTAATTCTTTGGAGTGTCAACCTTCAGGTTGACTTCAAGGCTAAAGCCTTGAGTTACGACTACTATTGCCAGTGTAGTGTCTCACAAATAGCTTTACTATCCTGTCATTCCTCAGCTTTGCGAGGAATCTCGATAAGAGATTGCTTCAGGACTTCGTCCCTCGCAATGGGCTTAAAGGATAAAAAGTGTTGCTGTCGAGTTTTGTAAGTATCTTGTTTTTAAATATATTATGGCTATTTTAGTTATAGTTTGTTAAAGCAGTTCAATAAAGGATGTCAAAAATGCACAA